>CAWWAN010000001.1:0-25334 GCA_963934925.1 uncultured bacterium
TCCGCTTGTGGATAGCGGCAAAAATCCTATTCTAAGTTGTACGTCTTTAGCCAAGAAAGAGGCTTGCTCTGATCTCAAAGAGGCAACAGCAGGAAGCCCACGCAGGGTAACTGTATAGTGTTGGCCTGGCAGAAAGGTGGAGTCCTCTAAAGTCGGGGTAGTAGGCAAGGAACCTAATATCTGAAGCGTGTTGCCAACTATCCCAACATCGTAGCCAATAACTATCTTGCCATTAGCATCGACTATTTGTACCGCGCTACTACGAACGGGGCGCTGCAACTTCTCATCAAAAACGACGACAATGGGCTGATTAATGGCCAACAGACTGCTTTTAGCTGTCGCCATCAAATCGACATTCAAGTATGTTTGCGACTGCTCTTCAGAGCAAGATACTAACAATAACAGCAAAAAGCCTCGGGTCATAATGGACCCGAGGCTTTTATTAATAGCCGTCGTTATTACCAAGCGTAAGGGATTTTAATGTATCCGAGTGCTGGACGACTTAAGCTATTAAAGCTGCCTTGGCTCAATGCGTCGATATCAAAGCTAACGCGATAACGAATAAAGCGTTTGCCATCGAGGTCGTCAAAGGTTGTACTGTTTTCGCCAGTCCAGCTAGTAATTGTTGCTGCATCAGGCTCGAGGCTTTCTTGAGACACTCCATCAGCGCCCTGGAATTGAATGCGCACAGAAGACGATGGTGGTAGCTTGTCCTTGATATCGCCAGAGGAAACACCGAAGAACTTGTTGTAGATGACAAAGGCACTACCGTCGATGATCGCTCCATCCGCAACCAGCGTGGCAAGGACCAAATCACCATTACTGGTTAAATCGGCGCTAACGATTTCATGCGAAGTGAGTGCGGCAGTTGTAAAGTCACAACCTATTAATAACTTAGGATTGAACTTCCAGGTATCGGCAATGATTAAGTTAGTAAGGTCAATTGTCACACTAAATCCACTTGCATCAATAGTGAAGTCGCTAGCATCGCCATCAGTAATCGGGGTAAGTTGAATTACCGTAGCAGTCGCGACATCGCTCTCGACATAACCTAAAGCATCTAGTCCTGCAAAGTTCAAATCGCCGGTAGCACCGTAGTCGGGGAATATCCCCACTCCGTTACTCGGCTGACGCAAGTTCGCCAGACCCGTATCAATCCACACCGATTGAACCTGTGATTGCGGTGAGAAGAATGGCATTAATGTAAATGGCACAGGCATAGCGTATAGCGCCAAAACCTGATCCTGGCGGTCAGAAACCACCGGGTTACCAAGATTTTCAAGAGTTACATACTGCTTGAACGCCGCATCAACATCGCCATGGTATGCGATGTCGGCAATCGGGTCTGGGATATGTATTTGGATCACCCCGGAAGCGCCGGCACCACCACGCCCAGCCTGGAAACTTCCATTACCATCGTAATTATTCGGTGCATTCTCACTTGCAGGGAAGTTTGCCGCCAATTTGGAAGCAGACCAACCACGACGCCCACCAATAGCTTGCATAACGTAGTTAGGAATAGTGTTAGCAAAGAAAGTGTTAGGGTTGCTCGGAACACCGGGTACGCCGACGTTAATGGCACTTAAGTTAAGACCCGAAGCAGAGCTTAGAATCAAGTGTCCGCCTGAGCCACCGCCTGAGCCTGAGACCTGAGTTGTAGAACCATCTAGGCTACCACCTGAGGTAGAATCGCCACCAGCCCCGTTACCACCGTTCACCTTAAGCACTGCGGAGCTGCCGAGAATGATATGGCCAATCACGTGAATTTGTATTTGACCACCGCCGCCCCCACCTCCAGCACCACGGAAGTAGCGCTGCGTATTGCCGTGAGGGAAAGCTGTGTCTGGGTAATGTAATGACAATGGCAAAGGTTGGTCGAGGCCGTCGTTAATGTAACGAAGGAGTGTTTGAAGGTCACCTGACCCACCGCCACCTGAACCTGCATACGGAGCCAGTAACTCGCCGGTAACAGTAGCAGGGCTCGCCCCAGTACCATCCCAGAAGAAACGTTCACCATAAAAATCGTTAGCTGTGCCGAACTCTGGATCGACTGAAGAAAAGACTGAGACACCACCACGCCCTCCATCTGGCCCGGAAACAGCTAAACCGTACCTTTCATCGTTGTTAATTGAACCACCGGTTTGAGCGGGGTCGAAGATTATGGTATCGAGAGCTCCGAGGTCTTGACCGTTATCAAGATAGCCGCGAACAGCCTGTGGGAACGGCGCGGTGTCTATCTGGCTTGCACCAACAGACGATCCGCGCATTCCATCTTCGGCACCCATGAAATAAGTGTCGGGGTCTATTGTGTTATCGAAAATAGTGTGACGATCACCGCGCAGGTCAGGGCCGGAGTTGTCGTGGCTACTGGGCAAACTGCTTGATGGCCATTCGTCCCAGAAAACGGCGTCGGTTCGTGTTAGAGCAAAGCCACCCCCTCCACCACCACCGGCGACAAGGGATTCTGCGCCGATCAAGACTACACCGCCAGGGAAAATCGCCGCAGGCGATCGATCTTGTTGGTAACCACCTTCACCACCACTACCACCACCAAAGGCCGAGCCAAAAGGGCCGAAGCCATTTTCGCCCAACTGTGTACTGTAGTCGGTTGTAGTAGACGCATCGCCACCTTTCCCACCACCACAAGCACCTTCAGCGCCAAGAACCACTACATCGGGACGAGAGGTAAGGCCATCCGCGGCGTTGGCATCGTAACCACTCGCATCGACTTCTCCGTTAATTGTGGCGTCACCAGCGACATAAATGATTAGTGGATTATCGCCAAAAGCACGGATTGATGCTCCTGCATCAATAGTGAAATCATTGGTGTACATCACACCATCTACGACCGTGAACGTGTTCCCTAAGTCATCCGTTTGCTCGTCGGTTCCCGTTGTATTTATCTCAATATGTGAGTTTGTAAGGCGGAAATCTATTTTATCGCTACCATCGTTGTCTGGGAAGATGAACGCTGCCACGATCTCACCTTGATTAATTTCGGCGAGTGGCTGCGGCAAGCTAGCTAAGTAATCGAGTCCTGTTCCTACGGAGAAATCATCTATGAATTGGTCATAGGTAACATCATCTGGAACGACCGATGTGTCATTGTAAATATCAGCGAGGCTGCCTAACTCAACAATTGGTGAAACATCGCCACTGCTATTCTGATCACCGCCCAAATCTTCGAAGTCCGATGTCGTAACGACACGCACACTTCGCCCAGGAAGAAGCACACCACTTACCTGGAACAACAATTCTGCAGAATCGCCACAGTTATTGACCACGACCCATTCGCCTGGAACTATTTGAGGAAGTGCAGGGAACTGGCCATCACTTAGAGAGTACTCAATGTATATCCGATCCGTTTGAAAATTTATAGGCGAGGGACCGACACCTTGATCAAAGGTAACTTCAAAAGCAGCGCTCTCCATCGAGAGTAAACCCAATCCTGCAGGAACCTGAACATTCGTGATTTGCGGTGGAGTGAATAACGGGTCGTAAAAGTATGTCTCGCCCAACGCAGGCGTCACAAATCTACGAGTCAGTCCAGAAGAAAGGGGATGGCCTGCGACATCGCGAACCACGGTATATCCACCAGAACTTTCTGTTGGAAGTAACAGTTCGTAGCCAACCGTGCCTGGCACAAAACCACCGTTGTCAAGCGCGAGGTTGTTTGGACACGCCGGAGTAAAGCGTATCGCGTGATCGGCACGTCCCTGAACATCAGAAATCAGCTCGTAAGTTCCTGTAACAGGAACTCCGAGATTAATAGTGTCAGTAGCCCGAAAGATAACCGAGCTAGTGCTTACCGAATTAAAATCAATAGCGCTATCAAAATAGATATCAATTGGGCGGTTAAGCAGCCATGTGTCACCATCGATGACAGTTGTATCCAACGCCACAAAAGATGTTGACTCGGAAGAGGCCTCAGATTTGCATCCTGGGAGAAACGCCATCAAAGACGCCCCTAGGAGCACTGTTATTTGTAATTTGATTTTCATCTTAATTAGTTACTAATTAATTTGTGGTGTAAGCGAAACCGAAGGCATCCATCTCAGCCTCGAGATTGAGTTGAGTATTTGCGATGAATGTAAATCGCAGCTGGAAATACGGGTACTGCAGCGAGACTAAGCTGGCGGGGTCTGAAACCCAGTCAGAACCAGCTGTTACTGTGGCGCAACCAATGTCATCGTCATATTCCCCGTAGGCATCAAACGCATTAGATGCATCTTCAAGAGGCGTCGTTTCATCAATGCAGTTAACAACATTAATCGCCGGAGAGGTGCGAAATTCAACCTCGACAGACGTTCCAGGGTTAGATTGCTGCGGTGTTGGCTCTAGAGTTAAGTTAGAGAACCAATCGAGAGCACCGCCGGCGTTGAACCAGTGAGTATAAACATTGCTCACCTTCGTTACAAAATCAACTTGGCCCCAATGGAGTTCTGGACCATATGCCTTAATTGAACCACGTGGAGTTGGACCACTACCGGCACCATCCGCATCGGGAACAACGAAGTCCCAGTTACTACCGGTTAAGCCGCCCCATGAGAACACACGGAAAGCTGGCAATGCAGAAGAGCCTACCATTATCTGCACCTGCGAACCGTTAAAGCCGAATTCGGCGCCTACCACATAACAACGATAGCGCATCAACAAAGGCAAACCAATTGTTGGGATCAAAGACTTCTCATAAGTACGGTCTTCGTTTACGACCCGAGGAGGACATCCCCAGCCACGATTATCGACTGACGTTCCGCTGGCGTTATTACCGCCCGCCAGAGTATTGCCATCCGGCAGCGGCAGTGAGGTGTCGCGGTAAGTGAAGGTTTGAGAAAAATCGGGCCATGGATACATGGCCACGCCACCATTGGCTAGATACACATTTGCCTGAGAAATTGAGTATTGAGGAACGTCAAAGACAATCGTTTCATCGAGCTCTGCATGAGCTACGGGGTCTTCGCCGAAGCCATAAATGTTTTGGTCGAACAAGTTGCTAGACAAGCGCTTTAAACCAGAGTTGTTGTAGGCTGGATATCCGGAAGCAGGGTCAATCCAGTCATCAGGAAGCCGGCCAGAGTGTGCCAGCGCGATGGAGTAACGATCGAAGGTCGTATCGTAAACGATGCCCTGAAACGGCGACCAACTCATGCCCTCGACGTCGAGGTTATATTCTTGATTATTGCTTAACCCAAAACCTAAGTGGTGGTACCCATAGAGAGTGTGCAGTACGGCCCCCGCAGGCACAAGTGGCGTCATGATACCGGATGTGAACGATATTCTTTGCCCAACGTAAGTATTCGTTTTGTCTGCCTGACGCGAGAATCGGTTTACAGCACGGCCGCGGAGCACCCCGTCACCGTTGTACTGCCCCAACTGCCCACCGTATTCAGGACTTTGGTCGTTATCTTCGTCAACTCCATTACCACGCAGTGCAAAATATTTGATGTTAGCAGCAACGCCACCAACAGTAAGCTTGTCGGTCACCGCACTTTGCCCTGAGTGACCGGCGACAAAGCCAGAGAATCCAACTGGGTTACCAGCAAGATCAAGAACCCCTGTCGTGCCCGCCCGAATCGCCAATGAAATTTGCGCATCGACGCCTTCACCAAAAGCATCTGTAATGCCAGCCAGAGGGGCCAAAGTATAAGTGCGTGCATCGCCAGAAGACTGTACCGGCCCAAACATGATGCGTCCCGAACCGCCACCAACTCCAAAGCCTGGCAATCGGTCGAGATAGTCCGCAACCGTTTCCTCGCCAGGCACCCATTCAGCATCAGGTTCAATTGGATCTAAGGGATTTACTGCCACCATATTTGATGTAGCTAAAACCATGGAGTCCAAAGAGCGCACGGTCTTACTGTCCATTGCTTCGCTGAACATAACGCTAATCGTTGCCGCTGGGTCAACACCCGTTGCCGGCAAAACTGCTGGTTCCGGTGTGAAGCTAAGAAAACACAATTGGTAATCTGAATCTTGGCTTGAGTATGCCGTAGTAAGAACCGCCCCTAGATTGGAACTTGTTGCAGGTAAGTCACCCGAGATTAGAGTGCCACGAGCTATGTATGCTGTCGGGTCGCTGGAATCAACAATAGCTGTGATTTGCACGAAAGCATTTTGTAGCTGACCATCGACGCTTAGGTCAAAGACATCGCCCGCTTTAGGAAGAATACCTTGGCATCCCAATGCATTGTTCGAGTATGTCAGAATTCGCTGAGTTGCGCCTAATTCGACAACTGATGAAACGGTTACGCGCTGTTCGGAGATTAGTTTCGGCAAAACAACGTCTTTAAGAAAACCGTTATAGTCGTCAGCACTGTTACCCGAGCGAATAACGCGAATAGATACAGGATCGATACCGATGAATTCGTGCGGCTCAATAATAGTGTCCCCTGATTCATTCAGAGAAAGACTAAAGTCTTGAGTCAGAGATTTGTTCCTCAACACCATGGTTTGGTTAGCAAAGACATTAACGACAGACGGAATATAGATTTTCAAATTAGGTGTTTCCGTATCAGTCGACTCTGGTAGCCCGATACCGTTTACCGTCAGCCCTGAAGCAGAGTTACTCGAATCGATTTCAGAGATAGTCGGGTCAATGATAATGACTCCAACAGGGTTACCAGTAAGATCAAACTCGTCTTTCACAACGTACTTCACCTCGAGGTTATCGAAGCCCTCGATGCTAGAACCTGCCAAGACACGAACGGTTTGACGGTTAACCGTCTCTGGGGCAACATGCTCAGTGAATTCTAGGCGAATGGCAGCGTTGCGCGGCACCTTAACGAATGGCCCCTGAGACTCAGTCCCCAGTTCTTTTAACGTCGGCAAATTACTTGTTGCCGCATCAAGAGCATTTTCGAAATCACCCGTGCCAGAATTCGGCACGTGCAAAATAGTCAGAATCTCTTTTTGAGATATAGGATTAATAAAGAAATCGTAATCTTCGCCATCAGCAGTGATATTTTCACGAATAACAATATCGACATCATACAAGAGGCCATTGGCATCAAAGACATCGACCAAGCGCCCCCACTTCGCATCGGCTAACTTTAAGTCAGAGTTACCGAACCTAGGGCCACTAGAGCCCCCCGAATCGTCGTAGAAGTTTCCGTTTATCGTAGGCGGGCCACAAGCAGCGATCGCCATCGACATAGCCACTGTCAGGCAGAGTAGTGATGTTTTTTTCTGAGCTGATTTAACCATTAATTTGTCCACGCAATTCCTAGGCCGTCAAGGGTTGGGCGCAAACCAGAATCTGGGTCTGCCATAAAGGAAACTCTAATCTGGACAAATCCGTAACCACGGCCTTCCAGGTCGGTAATGTCTGTCGTCCAAGCAGATGGCGTTGCAACCGCGCCCGTACCGCCGACGAAATCGCCATAGTGGTCAAACGGGCTGTCACCCTGATTAGTATCGCCTAGCTTGACGCTCGCGTCATTCAAAGGAGTGCTGTTCTCCAATGGGTTTGCATTCGCAGATACTGCCTGCGAGCCACGATACTCGATGACCAACGAAGTGCCTAGTGGCTGCTTATCGGCTGCTGGCTCGACGACCACCCCGTCAATAGTGCCTATGTTCAAAGGGCCACTAATCGCAAACCAGTGACTATGCATACGCGACACCTCCAAAGAGAAATCCGCCGCTGCCCAGTACAACAAGTCATCACCCGCTGCTGCAGTCGCGCCACCTGGAAAGGGGAGCCACCCACCAACTGGGGCACTGCCAGACGTTCCAGCCTGGTCAGGCTGCACTCGCTGCCAATCACCAGATACGTTCTGGCCGCCAGAAGAATAAACCCGAAACATTGGAAGATTAAGCGGCGTAGTACCAGGCGTCATCATTAATGATGTCGTAAGCGAGTTAAGGCTTAGGGAATCCATTTGCGGATAAGTTCGAAAGCGCAACTGCAGCGGCAAAGCAACGGTTGGGATAAATCCTGGAAGATAGCGCTTGCCTAGCGGGTCCCATAGACCAAGAGTGTTCACGTAGTTATCAGTGGGCGCACCGCCGCCGTTGCCGTCTACCCCCCCAAGATAAGCCTGATCGAATGACGTATCGCGCCATACGAACTTCTCTGAAAAGCTAGTCCACGGCAGGTACTCGATGCCATTCCACTGGTACTTATTGATGCCGCGAGCGAAATATGACGAGCTAAAGACCATCTTTTCGTCGATACCACTAGTACCGTCGGCCGTGAACCCCAGCACATTATCATTAAACGAAGAAGTTAGCATGCCCGATTGAGGGTAGGCTGGCGCATTTGTTCCCGGAGGTATATAGAGCTCATCCGGCATCGAAAAGGAGTGCGAAAGTGCTAACGAAATTTTATCGTAATTCTCATCAAAAACTACGCCGCCAAGCGGCGCCCAACTCATCCCCTCAACCGTGTAATTAAATTCGGAGGCCTCTTCATACCCAAAGCCGAAATCTTCAGGGCGATAAACATTCATCACCACCGCGCCCGCAAAGTTCAGTGGCTCGGAAGTCAGCCGGCCATTGGGGTGCCCCCCGACGGGATGCGCAGAAATCGCGAACTGTGTGTTGTCTGCTGACACCGTAAGCCTAGAAGGAACACGGCCCGTCAGCTGGCCAGAAAAGTCAAAGGAGTTGACCTGCCCCGCCCATTCAACATTACCATCACCATCTTCGTCAAGACCGACGCAAAGAAGTGAGAAATATTTTGTGTTTGTCGCCGCCTGGTGATCAATCTCAAGCTGAAAAGACTGATCGTTATTGCCCGCGACAAAAGACGAGAGCAGCACATTGTTACCCGACAGGTCCTTGATACCGTCTAGGCCATCACGCAAGGCAACAACATAATTATCAAAAGTGTCGTTAGGATCTAAGTCTTGCCAACCTGCAACTGGCGTAATAGTAAAGGCGCGATTGCTCTCCGAGGCCACGACCTCTCCAAACAGGACGCGACCACCGTATTCTGCTTCTGCCGTTGCATTACCAGTGATATCGGCTCGGTAGTCATAACCACGTTGTCGCTCGATAAAACCTGAGACGGACTCGGAAGTGTCAATTTGGCGATACCACGCGGCTTGCGACTCTTTTACATCTTGCGGGTCAGGATTCAGATTGTCGTCTGGCTGAATAATAACAAAGCTGCTCATCGAGCGCACAGTGGTATCATCGACTGCCTCGTCAAAGCGCACCGACACCGAAGCTGTATCGAGAATGCTGCCCTCGCCCGGGTCGGGAACTATGTCGAGGTAGCAGGCCTGGATATCACTATCAGCCGCTGAGTAGCGAGTTGACACCTGACCAGCCAAGGCCGTAGCGTCGAAAAGAGCACCGTCATAATTGCTGTCAACACAATGCACAATGTATTCTGGAGGAGAGATGTCCTCGCGCGAGACCACTGTCCAGATGTTGTTCTTATTGTTACTATCCACCACCTCTATGACATCCCCTACTTTGGGAGTCAAGGAAGCGCATCGCGCAGAGTCCACCGAGTAATTCACAACAATATCCGAGCCATCGCCCGAGTGACTATCAATCGTAATCCCCTGAGTGCCTAGTAAACTTGGGCGAATGGCGTCACGCATAAACCCGCGGAAAGTGTCGAGAGCATTGCCTGTACGCATAGCCGCCAACAACTTGTAGCTATCGATACCAATGATTTGAACGGGCTCAGAGGCGTCCTTCCTACCCGGAGTATAGAATATTGATTGACCTTCATCGAGAGTGGACAGCACACTATACACTCCGTTAACTATGTCTATTTCAGTTGGAATGTAAACAACCAGATTGTAATCGTCGACATCTGTCGACTCACCGAAGCCAATCACGTTAGCCGGCAATTGTTCTTCGGCCGCTTCTATCTGAGATATTGTCGGGTCTATCAAGATACCGCCACGATGGCTAGTGTTCGTCGAGCTATCATTTTTCACGACAAAACGTGAAGAAAACTGCAGCATGCCACTCGGGCTGGAAGGATTGCCTTGAAAAACCTGCACGGACGAAGAGTCAACCGAAGACGGGTTGATAGGCAAATTGAAATTCAATCGCACTGCTGCATTACGAGCCACCATATCGTAAGTTAATTCGCCGACAACATCGCGGCGAAGAACCGTTTGCAGATTATCTTTGTAGTCAAAAAGAAGTGCTTCGAATTCAGCAGATGCTTCTGGGAACTGAATAAGCAGTGACTCTTTCTGAGTGACTGCATTTGCTGTCAAAGAAACGATTGACGATCCTGTAATCAAATGATCTACAAGCGCATCTTCTTCGACAAGAGTTCCGTCGACATCATAGACATCAACGATGCGCCCCCACTCGATGGATTCCAAGAAAAGCCCCTTTGCATCGGTAGCTGCTTGATCGGCAGAACTAGGGTCCGCAACCGAAATACATGAGGCCACGAGCAAAGTACACAGAATTGCTAGCTGTGAAAACGGGATGGAACTAAGTGATCTAGAGGTGTTTGCCAAGTGTTTATGCTGGTTTACAAGTTAAACTTGATTATCGAAAGACCTTTTGCCCACAAAGGGTTACGGGTCAATACAATCGGATGTGTATCCTAATATCGCGGAGCCTAAATTCGGGTCGAGAATTACCTTAAATATGCAAATTTCATGCCAACTTCCTATCGCGGAAGATCTTGTTTCCATGCAATCTCAGCGCATTAGTGTGCGATATCGCACAGCCCTTAATTGCCCCAATTGAAACCGCACGCTTCGGCATCGGAGCGTTGGGCGAAGGGGTGCATGTTCTCAGGGCTAATGCGCTGCGCTGCCGGAGAATGCTGGGCGTGGAATTTTCGCGTCGAAGAGCAGCCAATATAATCAACAACTAGCTGAGAATCGCACAAAGAACAGAGGAAAACCCTACGTGAACGGCCAAAAATGCGCCACGGGAAAGCCACGCCTTCGTGGCGACTCACACAGTTCTCGTTTGGGCATTCCTTTAAGCTATGCACCGTATTGCCCGCCGAAAGAGAGCGCAGCGGCAATAAGGAATAATCTTGCCCTGCCAAAGCCGCCAAAAACACTGCCTGACGAACAATCGGCCCATTTGCCGCCTGCTCAAAGTAAACAGCGCGCCGATCACCGTCTATTGAGGTCGGGAGCTCGTCACGCCGTGGCAGAGGATGCAAAAACAAGCAGTTCTCGAGGAGTTTATTCTCAATAATCTCTGAATGAATACCTGGGAACACCCCACCAGCAGGCATTGCCCCGCGCTCGACCTGCAATCGGGTCAGATACAGCGCATCTAAATCTTCGAGTTTCAAAACGTCGGTGCCAAACAAATCTTTTTGCACCAATCCGCGCGGCTCAATAATGCGCGCCTCGGAGTTACCCGTCCAGTCAGAAAATAGCGGATGCGAGACCCATCGCAATCGATAGTCAAAGTAGTCAACAATACGCTGCTCGAAGCTGGGAGCCCAGTCAAGACCGGGCCCAGGTAACAGCACAATTTTCACGCCGAGCATAGCCAGCGACCATGCTAAAGAACGCACGGTACGGCCATTGGTCAAATCGCCAAGCAAAGCCACCGTCTTGCCTTGAAACTTTCCATCCCATTTTTTGTGGAGGGTGTAGAGGTCGACCAACGTTTGGGTTGGATGCCCCAATCGCCCATCACCACCGTTTATCAGTGGTATCTCAGAATAACGCGAGGCATAGCGTGATGCGCCGTCATACGGATGACGTAGCACCATCAAGTCGGCATAGCTGCTGACAACGCGTGTCATGTCGGCTAAAGATTCGCCTTTAGCGCCCGATGTAGATTTCGAATCGCTAACGGAAATGACGCTCGCGCCCAAACGGTGCGCAGCAGATTCGAAGGAAAGCCTAGTGCGCGTTGACGGTTCGTTAAAAACAGTGGCGATCACCTTACCGTTTAATGCCTGCGAATACTTTGACGGCTGGGCCTCGATGTCTGCAGCGCATGCAAACAGAGACTCTAGAAATGTCGGGCTTAGTGCTTCCGAAGAATGAAGCCCGTCGATGGTCGGCAAAATACTCACTGCGATTGGAGCTTAACGATTAAGCTAGCATTAGGATAACTGTTCTGGCAATGGCGCGCCCCACTTTTCAAACAAAGCTTGCGTAATCGTTGCGCAGCGATGCTTGGGGTCTAATTCATTTAGCGGGATCGCCCGCCGCTGGTACTTCCCCATATGTTCGCGCGCAGGCAAATCGCAGCGATTGACAAACATTAAATCATCGTGGCCTTTGCGCGATTCAAGGATATCTTCGATGTCAGAGCCCAATGCCGATGAGTTGTCAAAGAGCCAAACACACTCGTCGACATCGTCGAGTAACTGAAGGGTCATTGCAACAGCTGCTGCGTCATTAGCTTGCTCATCGTCAACGAAATGGCATAAGCCAGCGGTATCAACTAAGGTCGCAGCAAGCGCATCAGCTCCACTTCCGAGCATAATAGGAGCTTCTACGAAATCTCGCGTAGTGCCCCGATGTTCGCTTACTGTCACACGCTGCTCAGACAGCCATGCGTTAAACAATGTCGACTTACCAGCATTGGGCGGGCCTACCAGGGCAATGCGCGGTGGTAAAGACAAGCGTTGCCGCCAGCAGTCACTAAGCCGTGATGAGGAGTCACTGTTGTTCAACAATCGCAAAGCCAACGGTGAAGTCGCAGCAGAAATTAGAGAAAGCGGCTCGCGTAATTCTTGCCACTTATTGTCGGATAAAAATTGGTGAAGGGCACGACTTACGCCATAGCCTCCGTGAAAATGCCCCTCGTAAACGCCATCGGAAGTTTTCACCAACAAGAATTGATCGAAATCTAAGCGCCCCTGCTGTGGCTGCACCAATCGAAACTTATTGACGGTTACCAAATCAATACCAAACAGCTCAGAGACTTCAGTCATCGTGCCCTTGAATTCAAATATTGCTAACGCACTCGCACCAGTCGATGACAACTGACGGTATCTCATAGCCAGTTATCTGCGGCGACACTTTCCATTCCGGCAAAAAGAAGTTGGTCTTCGAACCGGTAGTTCGGCAATAAGGAACGCATCCGATGAGCATCTCCTCCACAAACAAATACAGCAGCGTTTTCGGCGCCAGCAACTTGATAATGTTCAACCAAGCCGCGGACCGCAAAAGCTAAAGCGCGATAGGTGCCATCAAAGACTGCCGCTTCGGTTGATTCAGGGACCGTTCCATTGGACTCCGACGGGGGCTCAAGATGCGGCGCCGCCTGTGCCAAGGCCGAAAGCTGGGAGCCTAAGCCCAAACCGATTGCCCCTCCACGGAAATGATTTTGAGCATCAACAACATCCACCGTAAAAGCCGTACCAAAATCAATGACTATTACTGGAGTGGACGCCATTTTTGAAGCAGCAAATGCAGTGAGTAAACGATCTATACCGGTGTTGGTAGAAACTATTTCTAAAGCAATGTGCTGCGCTAATATTTTCTTTGACGGATAGGTGTTAATGACATCAAGGACTTTCTCCTCGACTTGCGGTGCACTACACGCGTAAACCAACATGTCAAAATTAGATACACGCAAATATGCTTCGAAATCCTTCAGTGCGGCAGCCTCATGCCAATCAAAAGCATTACAGCCATCGCCAAGTTTAGTTTTTAATTGGCGATTACCAATATCTAGAAGCAACACCTTAGCCGTTGCCATTCGCTTTAAGGCAAAGTGAAGAACAATGTGCGTATGCCACCCATACGCTCAATTTTCACTTCGACGTTACCGCCGGGCATATTCTGCAAAGAAGTGAAAAGTTGCTGGCGGTCGGTAGCGGTTACGCCGTTTACTTCAAGAACGATGTCATCTGCCTGTACTCCCATACGTGCAAACACTGAGTTGGGCTGAACACTGCGAATGCGCAAACCTTTTACCTCGTTGGTAAAGGGGTCACGTTCCGTGCGAACGGGTACCGCCGCCAAAACCTGCTCTTGGGACATTTGCTCGATCTCAGAAGCATCGGCGGAGCCAACAGAGTAGTGGTCGGGCTCAGTCATGCGCGTGCGCTGCGGTACAACGACATCGCTGCCATTAACCAATTTACCGTCAGGACCTCTAACAATAATCTGCGAACTGTCTACCTCATAAGTAGAAACGGGCACTGTGACACTCGCGTCACCCTCGACAAGATCAATTCTCACTGCCCCACTTTCCACAGCCATCAAACGTAATTTCACACCCGGTTTAGTGGACAACTCAAACTTTTCACCGACAGCATAAAAATCGCCGGGGAACTCGTCGCCGCTGACGACTTCTCCTGCTCCTTGAATCCATGCGCCACTTGGGTACTGAATAAACGGAACAACGAAATCATCGGCAGCGATGATCTGATCGACCTGCGGTTGATCTTCTATTTCGACCTCAGGTGGAGGCGGCACATAACCCGTAACATTAAGTTTTTGCAACACTTTATAGTTTTCAAAAGCCAGCAAATGACCACCAAGTTGCGAAGAGTCAAGGCGTCCGAAAGTGTTTTCTAAGCGGGTTATATCGACGGGACGCATTAAGGCATCGCGGTTAACCATAAAGTCTTTAATTTGCATGCCGAATCCACCGAGGGCTAACAAACCCACGGACGACAACAACAATCTAAGCAGTTTTTCGTTCACCATACTATCTTAACCTAACGGCTACCTTATTTCGACGCTTCAAAGCCACATAGTCTTGCAGCTAATTAGCCGCGACTATCGTCAACTTCGTCGGCATTACGCATTTCTTGCAATTTCAACTTCAATTGCGGCAATCCTTCGCCCTTCACCGCCGAAATGCAGAATTCTGGCTGACCAATCGTAGCAAAAAAGTCGGAGGCCAGCTGCGCTGCACCATCCTCTTCAACTTTTGACGCGACTACCAGCGTAGGCCGTGATGCTAGTTCCGCGCTATGAGCCGCGATCTCGTTACGAATAGTGTGGTAAGCATCGACTGGTTCGTCGGTGCTATATCCTGAGCAATCGACTATATGCAACAGAATTTTGGTGCGCTCGACATGCCGCAAGAATTGAATGCCTAAGCCCTTGCCGTCGGCAGCACCCTCGATAATTCCGGGGATATCGGCGATAACGATTGGTTGGCCAAAGTCTTGCATATCAATGATACCCAACGACGGATCAAGAGTCGTGAAGGGGTAGTCCGCAACACGCGCCTTGGAAGAAGTCACGCAGTTCATCAGGGTTGACTTCCCAGCATTTGGTAAGCCCAGCAAACCGACATCAGCAACTAGTTTTAATTCGAGTCGCAGCTTGCGCTCTTCACCGCGAGTGCCTTCCTCGAAATAAGTAGGTGATTGTCGAGTTGACGTAGCAAAGCGCGCATTACCGCGGCCACCTTTGCCTCCGGCTGCAACGACTAAGCGCTGGCCCTCCTCGCTCAAATCTGCCAAACAGTTATTACGCTCGAAATCAAAAACCTGTGTTCCGACTGGAACCAACACTTCAATAGTTTCGCCACTCAAGCCACTGCAATTATTATTACCGCCGGGCTGACCGTTAGTCGCACGCGCATGGAAGTCACGGCTAATTTTATACAATGAATTCTCATTGCTGTCGGCAACCAAAATTACCGCACCGCCATCACCACCATCGCCGCCCGAAGGGCCGCCGCGAATGACATATTTTTCGCGATGCATTGCGCTACATCCGGGCCCGCCGTTGCCAGCTATGGCCACCATTACCGCTTCGTCGCGGAACATGTTTTCTATGCGTGCTGACATCTTGTTAAAATCAAAAACCTAGATGCATAAAAAGCATCTAGGTTAAAATTGTAGCGCCGCGAAGGCGCTAAAAGTTATACGCTCACAGGGACTACTGAAACGCGCTTACGTGATTGGTACTCGACGGTGCCATCCCATAGTGCGAAGAGTGTGTAATCATTGCCAACACCAACGCCACGACCTGCGTGATGCTTAGTGCCACATTGACGAACAAGAATGTTGCCAGCGCGAACAGATTCGCCACCGTACTTCTTGATTCCGCGATTTTTCGCGTTAGAGTCACGACCATTAGTAGTCGAACCGCCACCTTTCTTATGTGCCATCTTTTAAGCCTCTATGATTTAGTTACCACCGACATTAATTTCTTTAATGCGGATCGAAGTGTATTGTTGACGGTGCCCCAGACGACGCTTGCTTGACTTGCGACGTTTAAATGTGGCCACCAGGATCTTCTTGTCTTTGATATTACCGAGAACCTCGGCAACAACACTCGCGCCACTAACATGTGGTGCGCCGACGGTAACGTTTCCGTCGTTAGAAAGAAGTTGGACCTTATCAAAGACAATCTCGCTGCCGGCTTCGGCATCGAGCAAATCTACCCATAGCTCTTGGCCAGGGCTTAATGTAAGGCATCGTGAACGGTCTTGGACTATTGCGTACAAAGTATTTTCCTCTCGTAAGGGGTCACACAGTTTAGCGACGAGCCGACGACTAGGCAAGGGGCTGCTGCGCCTGAATTATGGGCTCGCCAACAGGCACCTTGATGTCATCTTCCCACTCAATCGCGTGCCCCATTTGCATGAGCGTCGTGGTATCGCGCTTCATGGCAGCCGCAAGCGAAGTATGGGCGCGAATAAATACTTTATGCGCGCCTTCGAGAGAGCGTAACTTGCGTAGAACACGGAACTTACCGGCCTCAATCTGTGCCCAATGGCCTGCGCCGGCGCACGAGCGGCATGGCACCGACATCGGTCGCAAAGGCCCGTTCCCCGTGCGGCGTCGCGTAAACGACATCAAACCGAAAGAGCCTATACGGCCGCACTTCATTCTAGCGCGGTCATTCATCAATTCGTCACGCAAGGTGACCTCCACTTCCCGGCGATGAGCAGAGCTGCGCATATCGATAAAATCAACAACGATAATTCCGCCGAGGTCGCGCAAACGAGCTTGGCGGGAAATCTCTTTCGCAGCCAGCATATTCGTTTCAAAGGCAGTGTCTTCAAGGTTACTTGCATCGAGACGCCCAGAGTTAACGTCGATAGCAACCAAAGCCTCGGTCTGCTGAATAACCAAAGACGCGCCTTTGCCTAAAGGCACCTTTTGGCGGAACAAACGTTGATACTTATCTTCCAGTGCAAAACTTTCGAATAGCGGCATCGACTTAGAATGCAAACTAAGTTCGACTCGAGCGCCAGTTGCGCCCTTCTCTTTCAGAAACACCTCAACTAAATCAAAAATATCTTTGTCGTCAACAACAATTTCTTCAAGGCCGCCATGAAACAGTTCGCGCACCGCGCGAACTGCTGGAGGCTCTTCAGCAAGCACCAAAGCTGGACACTCGATCTTTTCAGCTTTTTCAAGTAAACCTTGCCAGCGCTGTTCGAGACGGCGGAAGTCGGCGCGAAGAACTTTTTTGGGCTCGTGCATTGCTGCGGTGCGCGCGATAACAGGCAGCGGTGAATCCGCAACAATGTCGGACAAATCATCGCGTAAACGTTGACGCTCTGTTTCGTCTTCGATACGACGACTCACCCCAATGCGGTCTAATGACGGCATCAACACCACAAAGGAACCGGCCAGCGAAACGTATGTCGACAGGGTCGCACCTTTAGTGCCTACTGGATCGCGCAACACTTGCACCAACAACTTACGCCCGACATAAACAAAATCATTTATTTTGTCTGGGTTGTCGGGCAGTTCTTGCTCGACATCTTCATCATCCGAAGTCAGCACGCCCGCATGATCCTCTTCTGGACGCACTTCAATCTGTCGCATCAAGTCAACGGCAGACAACTCGAAATTATTCGCAGCAGGATGAATGTTACCAAGGTGCAGAAAACCCACTTTACGGTCGTCAAAGCTTACGAAAGCAGCGTCAAGCCCTTCTTCGACACGCGTCACTTCAGCTAGGTAAATATTCCCGACAATAGACTGCTGGTCAGGACGCGATGTGCGCGCATCGATCAATTCCCCATCGCCAACACCTATCACCCGCACCTCTTCTGGATCGCGAGTGTTTACAAACAGCTTGTTGCCATTAATCGCCATTAGGTTCTTTATTGCTAGTGTCTTCTATGAAATCCGCAATTGCGTCAACAGCCTCTTCAGCATCGACACCCTCGCCACGTAATTCTATCATCGAACCAAACGGTGCGCCCAAAGTCATCACGGATAGAATGCTCTTAGAGTCAGCATTGCGCCCATCAAAATATAGACGGACACTGGCATTAAACTCGACTGCCAAACTCACGAGGGCATGACTAGGCCGAGCATGAATGCCGTCAGCTATTGCCACCGTCGCCTGGCGCACGATGGTAGTCATTCGATTACGCTTCAGCTAATTCCGACAGCAAGTCAATAACTTGCGCAGAATCAGAAGCCTGACACGCGAAAGACACGAAATCTTCGTGCTTGGCAAGCGAAGCAACCCAGCGCAACAAATCGAGATGATCTTCAGCACCATCGGCAGGACGCAAAATTGAGAAGAACACATGGACGTCTTCGGCGTCTAGCGCATTAAAGTCGATGCCGTCTTGATGAATAGCAATTACGACGGAAACGTCGTCGAGGCCATCAAGCTTAACATGTGGGATACCAACGCCAGAAGCGCCTGTAGATCCTTCAGCTTCGCGTGACCGTAGAGTCTCGAGAATCTCGTCTTTGCGCTCAGCCAAAGAGGGAGTGCTAGCAATATGCGCATCAGTCAAACTGGCTAATGCTGAATCTGAATCAAATGCCTCTAAGTTGAGGACAATGCTTTCAGGCTTAAAGAGTTCTACGAAGTTCATGCTTGGTCGTTATTGGTATCAGAAGGCGCATTAGGGTCAATTGATGCGCGGTACAAAGTTTCTTCGTGGCGACGAGACTTTGCGGAATGCTTTTCTTTGTACTTGATGATCTGAACCTTCGCTTTGTCGACCACATTATCGATTGCCGTGCGGGCATCAGCACAAGAATCTTTTGCGACAAAAGGCTTGCCACTATGGCGATGCAGAATCAATTCACAAGTCGTCTCACCATGTTCGACATCAAAGACTATTTCGCCAGATTCGAAGTGCTCTCCAAAACGCTCAAGACTTAGCACATGCACAGCAGTATGGTCTTGGAGGCTTTTAGGGAAGTCGCTATGGCGACAGGTGATGGAGATTTTCATGCTGACTTAGGCGTTCGGGGTTTGCCTAGGATACCTTAGCGGAGACGGCTTGTGAAGTTCCGAGAACGGTTCTTCTGAATAATGCACCCTGTATAAGGTCAAACCTTTAGCGGCCGCGGTCGCTCCAGCCAGATTCCTATCACAGGCCTGCAACAATTCTTTGATCCAGATGGGTTCTTGGCGACCGCGACCCACCTCAATCAAACTACCGACCATATTCCTGACCATTTTGTAGAGAAAGCCTGTCCCACGCACATGGATAACAATTCGATTACGTTGGCATCGAATATGCACATTTGTCACAGTTCGGATTGTCGTCGAAGTCGTGCGCCTTGAAGCGGCAAATGATTCGTAATCGTGCGTACCGATGAAATACTCGCAAGCCTCACGCATGGCTGCAATATTTAACTGCTGAGGCACCCACTCACAAGTCAAGTTGTCCAAGACCGGTGGCGTTGAGCCCGTGGCGATGCGGTAAATATAATGCTTCAATTGCGCAGACTCGCTGGAATGAAACGCGCTATCCATCTCGACTGATTCACGAATGACTAAGTCTTCTCCAAATTTTGAATTTAAAGCGCTACCAATACGTTCGGCAGCAAAGCCCATCGTAGTGTGGAAATGCACTACCTGCCCATGAGCATGAACGCCCGCGTCCGTGCGCCCGCTGGCTAACATATTTACGCTTTCGCCACTTAGTTCAGACCATGCCGCCTCGAGTTCGCCCTGCACAGTACGGCACTGCGGCTGTTTAGCATAACCCCTGAACGGCATTCCTAGATACGAAACCAACAAAGCAATAGTGCGGACGCTTTCGCTCATTTAGCTGTCAAGTTTGCGGCGCCCACCATAAGCATCGGCAAGGATGTCGCCGTGCAAGTACTCGAGGCGCGCACCAACGGGTAGGCCGCGAGCAAGTCGCGTAATGATGACATCCGCGCCGTCTAAAGTTTCTATTACTTTGAGTGCTGCCCCTTCACCTTCACGATCAGGTGCAGTCGCCAACACGACTTCTGTTATTTCTTGGTTGTCGACGCGGCGGCGCAATTCACGCAAGGCGAAATCGTCTGGAGTGGCGCCCTCCCGCGGTGCAAAGCCTTCGAGCAAGACGTGGTACAAACCTAAATGCGCGCCTGAGCTTTCAAGCTTCTCAACTTCGCGCGGACCTTCAACCACACAGACTATTCCTGTTGTGCGTGATGCGTCGCTGCAAATCGAGCATGGCGAGCGCAAAGTAATATTCAAACATTTTTCACAGCGCTGAGTTTCCATGCGTGCGTCACGCAATGCCATCGCTAAACTTGCCACATCATCAGGTGTTGAGCGCAAAACATGCAATGCCATACGCTCGGCTGACCGCGCACCCACGCCCGGAAATTTTTCAAGGGCGTTAATTAATCGCTCGAGTGGTTCGGGAAACGCCACTACATTCCTGGCATGCCTGGCATACCTGGCAGGCCCATGCCCCCAGTGACGCCTTTCATCGAGTCTGCAGAGTCGACAGTTATTTGTTGCAATACATCTTTAACAGCAACAGCCACCAGGTCTTCAAGCATTTCGACATCGTCGGCGTCGACCACTTCAGGGTTGATAGTAATATTTTTGAATTCGTAAGCTCCGGTAATGGTAACCACGACGGCACCACCTCCGGCTTTACCCTCATAAATTTTGTCAGCAAGTTTGTTTTGCATCTCTGCAACTTCTTTTTGCATCTTCTTCGCTTGACGGAGTAAACCGCCCAAATCGCCTAAGCTTCCTGCCATGATTATTCTATTCGTGTTGCCCGTCGAATTCTTGCACTAGACTTTCAACGGTAGGGTTAACGGTGACTTTTGGTGGAACTTTAAATGCTAGGCGCCATGGTAGTGGCGAGAATGAAAGTTCACGTAAAGCGTGCTGTTCGACGGGGTCTTCGAGCACGCTTAAATCGGCGCCATGCGCTTGCCGCAATGTCACAATGACTTCAGACCCCGTGATATCGGAGCTCACCAAGTAATTTTTTATGATTGACGCCAAAGTCGGACGGACTTTGCCGAGTTGCTCAAGCATTTGATTGAAATTCATCGCGGCTGTTTGCTCGGCGACTGGCTCCGGCTTCGCTTCTGCGACTGGCGCGACTACAGGCGTTACAACCGGTGCTGCGGGGGCAATTGCCTTACGTGCAGCAGGAGCGGCAGCGGGCGCGCTCGTGACTCCGCCGTTATTCAGCAGATTCGCCAAGTCAAAGAACTGATTAATACGCGCAGCACGCAACATGGTGTATTCAAGTAATGCACGCGCACCAAGTGGGCTGCGCTGAATCCGGCTCTCAAGGCTAAAAATCATACCCATGATGCCTTCCATGCGGTCGCGGCCAAGAGTTCGCGCTAACTCTATCATTTGCTGCTTACGCTCAGGAGAAGGCTCGACACCGAGGCTGTCTTCTCCGAGCAGAGCAACGTGCAATAAATCACGCAGCGCATCAACCGATTGCTCGACGAAATCACGTTCGGTGCCACCCACTTCGAGGAAGCCAGCAATTTCGAGCAATATCACTCTGGCATCGTCATTAGCCACAGCTTCGAACAAGCGCAACCAACGCTCGGGACGCGCCAAGCCAGACAAACTTTCGAGGTCGTCCAAACTTAATTCGCCATCTGCGGTAGACAACAATTGATCAAGCATAGACTCGGCATCGCGCATGCCACCACGGCATCCGCGGGCGATTGCAGCCAACACTTCGGATGGCACCGTCACACCCTCTTGGTTACAAACGAATTGCAGTTTGGCCTGGACATCGACTTCGCGAATGCGACGAAACTCAAAAATCTGACAGCGCGAAACAATGGTGTCGGGGATTTTGTGCGGGTCGGTGGTGGCGAATAAAAACATCGCGTGCGCCGGCGGTTCTTCTAATGTTTTCAGCAAAGCGTCAAAAGCTTGTCCTGATAAACGCTGCACCTCGTCGATGATATAAATTTTACGACGATTGCGAATCGGGTGAGTTTGCACCGCATCGCGAATGCCACGGACATCATCCACGCCGTTGTTTGACGCCCCGTCAATCTCGATAACATCAATGTCGCTACCGCGTTCAATGTCGACGCACGGGGCGCATTCGAGGCACGGCTCTACCGACGGTCCGTTAGCACAGTTCATCGACTTGGCGATGATACGTGCTGTGGTCGTTTTACCGACGCCACGCGGGCCCACGAGAATGTATGCCTGCCCTACCCGTTCCTTAGCAATTGCTGCACTCAATGCGCGCACGATGTGATCTTGGCCGATGACTTCGGCGAAGCTACGAGGGCGATATTTACGCGCGAATACGCGGTAGGACTGAGCGGGTGATGTCACAAGAATATACTAACAGTTTGCGACGCTCACCACAGGGCAAGAAACTAGAAACCGGAGACCCGAACATTCGCGGCACCCGATGAATGATGCTTAGAGCTGCTCCATTCCTGGCCTGACCCGGTTCACTTCAGCATCGCTGCGCGAGGCCGAGCCCCCGGCTTCTAGAGTATTGTATTGTAAAGGAATTGGCGGAGAGGGGGGGATTCGAACCCCCGGTGCCTTACGACACACACGCTTTCCAAGCGTGCTCATTCGGCCACTCTGACACCTCTCCATTATGGCGCAAAAGGATAGCGTTGCGCACGGTTTTAGTGATTACTTTTTCCGTTTAGCTTGAAAAAACTCGCGCAACATTATGGCAGATTGCTCAGCCATCAATCCACCGTCATACTCTACGCTGTGGTTCAGCCCTGGCAAGTCGAACAACTGCGCCAACGACTCTACACCACCGAACTTAGGGTCGCTCGCCGCATAAACCACCCGCCCAATACGAGCATGCATGATTGCCCCACAACACTGAATACATGGCTCTAGAGTGCAGTACAACTCGGCATCAACCAAGCGTTTATCACCCGTGGACGCCATCGCCTGAGTAATAGCAAGCATTTCGGCATGTGCAGTAGCATCAGCCAGCGCTTCTACTTGATTTGCGCCGCGTCCGAGTATTCGGTTACCTCGCACAATGATGGCTCCAACAGGCACTTCGTCCTTGCGAGCGGCAGCCTCGGCTTGCTTGAAAGCGAGCTCCATTATCATGGAATCACGCTCTTGTGGTGATTCTGGCTGACGTAAAGGAAACAGCAGAGTCATTGGCCATGTGACGAAAATAAAATGGTGCGCCCGGGAGGATTCGAACCCCCAACCTCCTGATCCGTAGTCAGGTGCTCTATCCAGTTGAGCTACGGGCGCTTGGGCGGAAATTACAACGTTGCGCACTAATTTAGTCAATGTTTGTTTACCTAAACTTATTTATCAACAATCCCCTTTTTCCCTAGTTAAATTTCTGAAGAAGCTATATTCTGACTATCTAAATGGAGCCATTCGTTCATCTTCACGTCCACACCGAATATAGCCTACTAGACGGGGCAAACAAGATTGAAAATCTGACAGATGCCGCCGTTAAAGATGGCCACGACTCTATCGCGATTACAGACCACGGTAATCTTTATGGTGCCATGGAGTTCTATAAAAGCTGTCGTGCCAAAGACCTCAAACCGATCCTGGGCTGCGAAATTTACATCGCTGAAAAGTCGATGTATGACAAACACAATCGCACCACGAATCCTTATTCGCATTTAACCTTATTGGCACGTAACGCCAAGGGCTGGGAGAACTTAATGAAGCTCAGTTCTGACTCGCATACCAAAGGCATGTCCGTACGACCACGCGTTGACATGGATTTGCTTGCGCAACATGCCGAGGGCTTGACGGTGCTATCGGGTTGCATGTCAGGGCCTGTTAACAAACTGCTGCGGCGAGAACAAGAAGCCGAAGCGCGCCAGATGGCGGGCACCCTAGCCGACATGTTTGGGCGCGAACACTTCTTTCTTGAGATCATGCGCAATGGCATGAAAGAGCAAGATGACTTGACCACGGCGATGATGCGCATGAAAGACCAAGTGAACTTACCGGTTGTTGCGACCAACGACGTTCATTACTCTCGGCATGAAGATTGCAGCCTGCAAGATGCGTTGCTGTGTCTCGGTACGGGCGGCAAATACGCCGACCCGAATCGTTGGTCTTTCGACACCGACACTTTGTTCTTCCGCACTCGCGAAGAGATGAACCGTGTGTTTCAAGATTTGCCAGAAGCGCTACGTAACACCATCGATGTCGCGGACCAAATCAATGTCGAACTAGAAATTGGGCGCCTGCGTCTGCCTGCGTTTACCCCAGAAGACGGACGTACTTCTGAGGCAATGTTCCGTGATTTGTGCGAGCAAGGCGTGCAACGGCTATACCCGGAGGTGACCGCTGAGGTTCGCGAACGCCTTGAGTACGAGATTCGCGTCATTACTGAGATGGGTTTTATCTCATATTTCCTGATCGTTTGGGATTTAATCAAGTTCGCGCGTGACAGTGGCATACCAGTGGGCCCGGGTCGTGGCTCGGCTGCTGGCTCTATTGTCGCTTACGCCCTTGAAATTACAAAAGTTGACCCTCTCAAGTATGATTTGATTTTTGAGCGCTTCCTTAACCCTGGAAGAATGTCGATGCCTGATATTGATATCGATTTTTGCAAAGATCGCCGCGAAGAAATGATTATTTATACTCGCGAAAAGTATGGCGACGAAAACGTTTGTCAAATTATTACTTTCGGTCGCCTAAAAGCTAAAAACGCGATTCGCGACATGGGACGTATTCTGGAGATTCCTCTTCCACAGGTTGATAAAGTTGCAAAGCTGATACCCGATGATGCAAAAAATCTGAAGCAGGCTATCGAAACGGTTACTGAGCTTCAAGAGTTCCGTGATTCGTGCGATGAATATTCTCAATGGTTCGAATTCGCTACTAATGTTGAAGGCTTTGCGCGTAATACTGGTATTCACGCTGCCGGTGTAATTATTGCCGATGAGCCTTTGCGCAACATTGTTCCATTGTCGCGCGTGTCTGAAAACATCACCACTCAATGGGACATGAACTACGCCGAAGAATTCGGCCTACTGAAAATGGATTTCCTGGGTCTGCGCACCCTATCCATACTCCATGAAGCTACGCAACAAGTAAAGCTTAATAAAGGGATCGAAGTGGACCTCGACACCATATGCCTAGAGGACGAAAAGACCTATGAACTGTTCTGCAACGCCGATACTGAAGGCGTGTTCCAGCTCGAGTCCTCGGGGATGAAGACGCTCCTAAGTAATTTGAAGCCATCGGTTTACGAAGATATCATTGCTGTCCTCGCGCTTTATCGACCCGGTCCTTTGGGCTCTGGCCTGCATGAGATCTTTACCAAGC
>CAWWAN010000002.1:0-24353 GCA_963934925.1 uncultured bacterium
GGCGTCTATAAAGTTGTCTTTTAAAAAATGTTTTCAATACTCATACCTTTAGTTATCGGTTGTGCGCAGTCAACGCCGCAGCTTTTCATCGACACCAATACGGCGCGCGACTCCTCAATTGGCTCACAGCATCAAACATTGGCGTCTCGCACAGTCGATATTAATCTCGACGTCCTGCGCCGCCAGCACGCTGTGATTGACTTAAACATCTTTGCGCACTTAAATGTTCAGGCTCGCTTTGTCGCACTTGAAACGTCGCCCACCGGCGGCGAGCTATGGCGCGGTAAAATTATTGGTCACGGTGACTCAACAGTACTTTTTGCATTTCGTGACGGCACGGCCATGGGCACCATCCGTTACCAAGATAAATTGATATTGGTTGAGTATGCTGGCAACGATACACATCGCATTATTGAAGTCGATCAAGCACAAATGCCATGCTGCGGCAATAACATAAGTCACAGCATTAAAACCAAGGCGGATGCCGTGCTGAATAATCCTAGCGCCGGCAGCCCAGAAATTACGGTCATGGTTGTCTATACAACCGAAGCAAAGAACTCCACCGGTGGTAGTCCGCAGATGGAGAACAAGATTGACTTGGCAGTCGTTGAAACGAATGACTCTTTTACTGATAGCGGATTGTCGCATCGCATTGAATTAGTTTACTACGACGAAACAGTCGGCTATACCGAAGCGTCAAGCTTTGGAGGCATCCTTGATGATTTGCGCATCAACGGTGACGGCAAAATTGACTGGGTACATGAAGTTCGCAATCAAGTGCAGGCCGACATGGTCGATTTGATATGTGATAACTACCAGTACTGAGGACTTGCTTACCTAATGACTTCAGTTGGAGTCAGCTTTCAACAATGGTGCTTCAGTGTGGTTAATTACTCATGCGCAGTCGGCAGCGATGTTTTCGCGCACGAGTTAGGTCACAACATGGGGTCTAATCACGATCGCAATAATGCTTCAAGTGGTGCTTACTCCTATAGCTTTGGTTACCGCACGCCAAACAATGCGTTGAAAACGGTAATGGCTTATTATCCTGGCGCAGTGACCGGCCGTTGGTCTGGCCCTAACGTAATGTACAACAACACCGTAATGGGCACGACTACCGAAGACAACGTGCGCTCGCTAAACAACACTGGCAATACCGTCGCTTCTTTTAGAAATGGCCCAGCTGTGCAGCCACCATCTCCAGTTGAGCTATATGTGCAAACAATGCGGGCAAATTACTGGAGCACTATTTCTATCTCCAACGCCACGCCAAGCGACCGAGTGTATTTAATTTATAGTCTTGCCGGTGGCGCAGCCACAACCACTCCTCATGGTCTTGCTTACTTGTCTAATCCCATAAAATTAATGTCGAGGCTGACTGCTTCGAGCAGCGGTTTCGCCAACTACGGTGTCACCCCTCCGCCATTCGCATCAGGCGTCTCGATCTGGCTGCAAGCTTACGACGCCGGCAGTTCGACTTTTAGTAACGGAATTTACAAATACGTTTTCTAGTCACTGAACAACTATAGCAACAGCATTAACGCATTGCGTCAAGCTGGGCGTGCCGATGAATGGCCCAATCTGCATGCTCCCTTACCAATTTGCTTTCGTGGTCAAGGGCATTTTTTAAGGCTTTTTCACCCTTTTTCAAGTTCCCAAGAACAACACAGGCGTTTCTGAGCATGCCTTCCCAACCCGCGCGACGAATGGGCGACCCTGTGAATAACTTGTGGAAATCTTGTTCATAAGTGGCTAATAAATCTTCGAGGCTAAGTTGTTGCAAAGCGGGGTGTCTCCCCCAATCTGCATCAAAGTCAGATTCTTCATCACCAAATGGACAAATAGTGCTGCATTCGTCACATCCGAACACCCAATCTTGCATTTTTGCACGAAATTCTAGAGGAATGGGTTTGTTAGTAACCTCAATGGTGAAGTAAGAAATGCATTTCCTCGCATCGAGCTGGTATTCCGCGTTAAAGGCCGAGGTTGGGCAGGCATCTATGCATGCTGTACAACTTCCACAAGTAGCATCCCTTGTTTTTGGCTGTGACCACCGGGGAAGCTCGCAGTCTAGAAGCAATTCACCTAACATCACCATTGGACCATGGTTAGGGTGAATTAATAGCGTGTTTTTTCCGCGCCAGCCTACTTCGCCAGCGATCGCCCACTCACGCTCTAAGACGGGTGCAGCATCGACAGTGGGGCGTGTAGCCTCACACACACCTTCTTTTTGCAGTCGCCGACTCAATTTTTTGAGCTTGCGTCCAATGACATTGTGGTAGTCAGATCCTAAAGCATAGCTGGCAACACGCCCGCCACCGCGAAAGCCACCAGGTGGACGACGATACGGTAAAGCGAACAGGGCAACGGATTTCGTCCAGGCCTTCCATTGGCGTAAATCAGCACCGACTTCTCGCGCGCGGTTTAAATAATTCATCTCGCCGGCGAACCCCGCTTCTAGCCATGTATCGAACCTTTCGATGACATCCCCGTCGAGTTCGGCAGCTGGCAAGATGGCGCGCAACTCGAGTCCAACTTCAGCAGATAATTTCTGCACAAGCTCAACTAAAGAGGGGACGGCGGGATTGCTCATATGTGATACAATACATGGCCTAGGAGACGCGAAAAGCGGCTTAGTAATGACTATCGATTTCAAACAACAATTTGGCGTCAACGCAGGCTACGTTGAATCCCTTTTTGAGCAATGGCGACAAGACCCTTCGACGGTGGACGAAGAGTGGGGCTTGTGGTTTTCTAGTGTAGCTGCAGAAGCTGGCACTAAGGTTAAAGAGCAAAAAAGTGCTGTGCCTCCGAGCGATGATGATGTCGAGGTGGAAGCGTTACGTGGAGTAGCCGCATCGATTGCGCGCAATATGAACGCGTCGCTTGATGTGCCAACCGCAACATCTATACGCACCATTCCGGTTAAGGTACTTGAAGAAAACCGCCGGATTATTAACGCGCACATGAAAGTGCGTGCGCTGGGTAAAGCCTCGTACACGCACTTCATTGCGTTCGCGATGGTGCAAGCGATTAAAGAGCAGCCGAACGTGCAAGCTTTTTATAAAGAGGTCGAGGGCAAGCCTTACCGCATGCAGCCGAAACACATTAACGTCGGCATGGCGATTGATGTGGGTAAAGACGGCCAGCGCAGTTTGGTGGTGCCCAATATTAAAGGCGCCGAAGTCATGAACTTTAAGCAGTTCTACGACGCTTACCAAGATGTTGTTGCCCGTGGACGCGCCGGAAAATTGACGGCTGCTGATTATGCCGGCACCACGTTCTCGCTAACGAATCCCGGTGGCTTCGGAACGGAAGCATCGGTACCACGTTTGATGCAAGGACAAGGATTGATTTTGGCAACCGGTGCTATCGGTGTGCCCGTACAGGCGCGCGCGATGAATCCCGCGATGCTTGCCGAGATCGCAATGGGCCCAGTGATGACGGTCACGAGTACCTACGATCACCGCACGGTGCAAGGCGCTGAATCCGGCTTGCTGCTTAAGCGCATCGAAGAATTACTCGATGACGCCGACGGCTTCTGGACCGATATTTTCCGTGTGCTGCGCGTGCCATGGACGCCCGCGCGCTTAGATAAGGATCATCACAGCCTAAACACTAACAATGCTCCTGTTGAGCAAGCGAAAGTGTGGCAGTTAATGACGGCATATCGTACGCGCGGATGCCAGCTTGCCGACTTAGACCCACTTGAATACAAAGCAGATCTGCTGCCATCGCTAGATCCGAGCTGGTATGGCTTTACCATTTGGGACCTAGACCGCGAATTTTTAACCGACGGTATGTGCGGTCGCCAGTCTATGACGCTGCGTGAAATTCTCGAAGTGTTACGCGAAACATATTGTCGCCGCTGGACTATCGAGTACATGCACATCGTTAATCGCAAGCGCAAGCATTGGGTGCGTGATCGCGTCGAGAACCAGCGTAATACCGAAGTCTTCAACGAAGAATCACGGATGCGTATTTTGCAACGCTTGACTAGCGCCGAAAATTTCGAACAATTCTTGCACACGCGTTATCCTGGCAACAAGCGCTTTTCGCTTGAAGGTGCCGACACTTTGATTCCGGCAATGAGTGAGATTATCGACTGCGCTGCAAAGCGTGGCGTTAAGCGCGTAGTAATAGGCATGGCCCATCGCGGACGACTCAACGTGCTCGCGAACATTCTTAACAAGTCCTACACGAAAATCTTTAGCGAATTCGAAGGCGTAATGTTGCCTGGCGAATCCGAAGGATCAGGCGATGTTAAGTACCACCTCGGCGCGCGCGGAGTCTACGCCACGCCATGCGGTAAAGATATCGATGTGGTTTTAACGGCCAACCCGTCTCACCTTGAAGCGGTTAACCCAGTGGTTGCTGGCCAAGTGCGCGCTTATCAAGATCTAGACGGTGATGTTAAGCGCGAGCACACAATGGGTATTTTGATTCACGGCGACGCGGCCTTTACGGGGCAAGGCGTGGTTTCAGAATCATTGCAAATGAGCGGCTTGCCTGGGTATAAAGTCGGCGGCATTGTGCACATCGTTGTCAACAATCAAATCGGCTTCACCGCCGGACCTAAAGATTTGTTCTCGACTTATTACTGCACCGACTTGGCAAAAATGATCGAAGCGCCGATTCTACACGCTAACGGTGACTACCCAGAGTCGGTAATGAAAGCTGTCCACGTGGCTACCGAGTATCAAGGTGAGTTTGGCGCTGATGCGGTGATTGACATGGTGTGCTACCGTCGTCGCGGGCATAACGAAGGCGACGAGCCGATGTATACGCAACCGTTGTTATACCAAAAGATTTCTAACCATCCGACTGTGCGTACTCATTACACCGAATTGTTGGTGCGGCGTGGCGTGATGACCCAAGAAGAATGCGACGCGGTTGGCGACGCGTTTGATCGCGAGTTGAAAGTGGCCCTCGAGGCCTCTCGTAAATTGAGTGCGGATGCTGGACAACAAGAAGCGGAAGTGCTCGTGCCGACGGACACTTGGAGCGAAAAAGATTGGTGCGATGAGAAATCTCGTGACACAGCAGTTGATGTTGAAGAATTAAAAGACATCATTGTTGCTACCAACACGATGCCAGAAGGACATGTGGTGCATCCAAATCTTTTGCGACAGCTTACGCGGCGTGAAGAAATGATTGGCGGTGAGCGTGACCTTGATTGGGGTTGCGCCGAGACCCTTGCTTTTGGTTCATTGATTAAAGGAGGTATGTCGTTGCGGCTTGCCGGACAAGATTCTGGTCGCGGTACTTTTAGTCACCGTCATGCGGTAGTTCGTGACCAACGCACCGCCGAAGATTACTTGCCATTAGCTACGCTTAACGAAAATGCACACGTCGAGGTGCACGACTCGTTGCTGAGCGAAGAGGCTGCGTTGTCATTTGAATATGGCTATGCCTTGGCGAACCCGCAAACGATGGTTCTTTGGGAAGCCCAATTTGGGGATTTTGCTAATGGTGCGCAGATCCCAATCGATCAATTCCTTTCTGCTGGCGAAGCAAAATGGTCGCAGTTGGCTGGGGTGACCATGTTGTTGCCGCATGGCTACGACGGTCAAGGGCCTGAGCACTCGAATGCACGCCCCGAACGTTTCTTACAGTTGTGTGCTGAGGGCAATATGACGGTGGCGAATTGTTCTACCGCGTCGCAATATTTCCACTTACTACGCCGTCAAGGCTTGGCAGGCAATCAGCGACGTCCGTTGATTTTGTTTACGCCTAAATCAATGTTGCGCGACCCGCGCGCAGCTTCTCCACGCGAAGATCTTGCTGGCGATCGATTCGAAGAAGTTATCATCGATGCGCCTGGCGGCAAAGAAAAGGTAAAGCGGGTTGTGTTCTGTAGTGGCAAGGTCTATCACGACTTAGTTGATTACCGTCGCGAAACCGAGCGTGAAGACGAGGTTGCATTGGTTCGCCTCGAGCAGCTTTATCCTTTCCCGCGTGCTCGAGTGCAACACATCGCCGGGCAGCATGCCGGTTGCGAATTTGTTTACTGCCAAGAAGAGCCGCGCAATATGGGCGCTTGGTCGTTTGCCTCACAACGCTTTAATGAGCTGGGCATTGCTCCGCGCTATTCGGGGCGTGCGGCTTCTGCGAGTCCAGCGACAGGATCTTACACCTTGCATCATTCACAACAAGCGTGCTTGCTAGCCACTGCCATTGATAAAGCTTAATGATCCAAGTCCTTCGTAACGCGCAAGTTTATGCTCCACAATCTTTAGGCGTCAAAGATGTTTTTATTGCGGGGTCAAAAATTATTGGAGTGGTGGATGCGGGATGCGAGTTTGAATTGCCCGATGGCGTCGAGGTTGTCGAGCATGATGTCCTCGGGCGTCGGCTGATTCCAGGGTTAGTAGATTGCCATGCGCATATCACTGGTGGCGGTGGCGAAGATGGCGCTTCAACTAAAGTTGCCGCCCCATTAGCCGAAACCTATTTTGCTGCCGGAGTCACTTCGGTTGTCGGACTGCTCGGCACCGACGACATCACGCGTAGTACCGAAGAATTACTAGCCGGCGTTCGTGCTCTTCGCGAAGAAGGTTTGTCAGCATGGTGCTGGACGGGCGGCTATCATTATCCGTTAACGACTCTAACCGGTAGTCCGCGCGAAGACATCGTGCATATTGATGCCGTCATCGGTGTTGGCGAGTTGGCCATTTCAGATCACCGTTCATCGCAGCTAACCTTAGACGAAGTGTTGCGCACTGCAAGCGATTGCCACGTTGGTGGTTTAATTGCGCGCAAGGCCGGAGTTTTGCATTTACATTTAGGCGATGGCAAGCGCGGTCTTGATTTAATTCGTCAAGCACTAGAGCAAAGCGAATTGCCAGCACGCGTTTTCCATCCCACACATGTTAATCGACAGCGTGCTTTATTCGACGAAGCTCTTGAGCTGACAAAGCTGGGCTGCCACATCGATGTCACCGCTTTCCCAATTGAAGATGGCGACGGCGCTATTTCTGCGGCAGATGCCCTTCGCGAGTATTTGGCTAGCGACTTGCCTGGTAATTTAATTAGCGTTAGCAGTGACGGAGGCGGATGTTTGCCTGTGTTCGATGAACAGGGGCGGATGGTTAAATACGATGTTGGCACTAGCGCATCTTTGCTTGAAGCTTTAAATGATCTTACTGGTAGCGGCGTTGCCCTTGACTGCGCATTGCCGGCATTCACTTCAAATCCTGCCGAACATCTAAGGCTAGATGGCAAAGGGCGCATTGCAGTTGGCTACGACGCCGACCTAGTTGTGCTTGACGATGACGGCAGCGTGGCCTCGGTATTTACCGCGGCCGAGACACATTACAAAAACAAAAACTAACATGACCCGAGGTTACATTATTCCGATTGGCGGCGCCGAAGAAAAGATTTCGAACCGCTCGATACTTAAAAAGTTTTTGCAGATAAGCGGTGGTGCCGAAGCACGCATTGTGATTATCCCAACCGCCTCACAGCTTGCTGAAACCGGTCCGCGGTACGTTGACATCTTCACCGAGTTAGGCGCGGGCGAATGCGTTAGCTTGCCATTTGAAGAGCGCAGTGATTGCGAGCGTAAAGACTGGCTCGAAATATTAGGGAGGGCAACGGGCGTTTTTATGACAGGTGGTAATCAGCTGCGTTTGTCAACGACCATTGGTGGTACCTCAGTTGCCGAAATGTTACGTGACCGCAACAACAGCCACGGCCTACACGTTGCCGGCACCTCAGCGGGCGCTTCAATCATGTCCGAGCACATGATTGCTTATGGTGACGAAGGTGTCGTCCCGCACTGCGACATGGTTTCATTAGCACCTGGCTTCGGGTTAACCAAAGAATGCATCGTTGACCAACACTTCCAGCAGCGCAACCGACTCGGTCGCCTGCTTGCAGCGCTGGCTTTTAACCCGCGCCCAATCGGCATTGGCCTTGACGAAGACACTGCGGCGTTCATCGATCCTACTGATCGCTTAGAGGTCGTCGGCAGCGGAGCTATCACCATTATCGATCCATCAAGCATGGAATACTCATCAATGGATAGTGCGCGCACATCCGACCCCGTAACCGTTATTGGTATTGGCTTGCATGTATTGGGCGACGGATGTAGTTTTGACATTCCGACGCGCAAGGCATCGCAACCCGCAACCTCTCCTTCATTATGAAAATTCTAGACCGCTCTGTTTTTGTTGGGCCATCCGTGCATGCCCACTTTCCTGTTATTCGCCTGACTTTTGACTTAGGCAAACTCGAAGAATGGCCGAGTGCAAAAATTGGTGAACAGTTTACCAATTCCCTGGTAGAGGCTTTGCCTGGCTTAAGTAGTCATGGCTGCTCTTATCGAGAAGCAGGTGGTTTTTTACGCCGCCTTACTGAAGACGACGGCACTTGGTTAGGCCACGTCTTTGAACACGTGGCCATTGAGTTGCAACAAATAGCGGGCACGGATGTTACTTTTGGCAAGACGCGAGGTAACGGTGAGTACGGTCAATACGATGTCGTGTTTCAATATAAACAGCAAGAGGTAGGCCTTGAAGCTGCACGTGTTGCGCTGCGCTTGCTGCACAACTTGTTGCCTGTTGAGCTTGCCCCAGAAGGGAGCCAAGACGAGGAATTCAACTGGGAAGACGAGCGCGATTCCTATATTCGTTTTGCGCAGCGTCGTGCCTTGGGCCCGTCAACGTTGGCGTTGATTGCTGCTGCTGAAGAGCGCGGCATCCCGTGGTCGCGTTTGAACCGCTATAGCTTGGTGCAATTAGGCCACGGTAAGTACGGTAAAAAAATTCAGGCGACCATCACGTCCGAAACCACTCACCTAGGTGTTGAGTTGGCTTCAGATAAAGAAGAAACTAATAAATTGCTCGGTGACCTGGGCCTGCCAGTTGCAAAACAGCGCTTGGTTTACAGCAAGCGTGAGGCCATCCGCGGCGCGCGTCATATCGGTTTCCCAGTTGTGGTTAAGCCATTGAATGCTAACCATGGTCGCGGCGTATCGATTAACATGACCGACGACGAAAGCGTGGCTGTTGCTTTTGAGAATGCGCAGCAGCACAGTCGTTCCGTTATTATCGAAAGCTTTCTGTCCGGTTTAGATCATCGTTTGTTGGTGGTTGACGGAACATTGATTGCGGCGTCGAAGCGCGTGCCTGGCCACATTATTGGCGATGGCAAATCAACTGTCGAAGCGTTAGTCGCTAAAGTAAATGAAGACCCACGTCGCGGTATCGGGCACTCTAAAGTATTAACCCAGCTCGAGTTTGATGTGCAGGCCGAACGTCTGCTCGAACAAGGCGGTTACAGTAAAGACAGCGTTCTTGATAAAGACCAACTGTTTTACTTGCGCTCTACCGGCAACTTGTCGACCGGTGGTACTGCTGTTGACGTTACGGATACTGTCCATCCTGATAACCGTAATATGGCGGAGCGCGCTGCGCGCTCCATTGATCTAGATATTTGCGGTGTCGATTTTCTAACCGACGACATCACGGTTTCGTACAAAGTCGGTGGTGGCGGAATATGTGAAGTAAACGCTGCGCCCGGTTTTAGAATGCACACTGCCCCAAGTGAGGGTGCTCCACGCGATGTGGCCGGCCCAGTAATGGACATGCTTTACCCTGCAGATAGTTCATCACGCATTCCGATTGCCAGCATCACTGGTACTAACGGTAAGACGACGACATCACGCATGGTGTCACACATCTTTAAAAGCGCAGGCAAGGTTACAGGCCTAACGACAACGGATGGCGTTTACATCGATGGGCACTTAACAGTCAGTGGCGATATGACGGGGCCGGCATCTGCGGGCATTGTGCTACGCGACCCTAAAGTCGAAGTAGCGGTTCTAGAAACTGCACGCGGTGGAATGTTACGTCGCGGCATCGCTTACCGTCAATGTAATGTTGGCGCGGTCCTTAACATTCAGTCTGACCACCTTGGTTTGAAAGGGGTTGACAGTCTCGAAGATTTGGCCAAAGTAAAACGTACCGTGGTCGAAATCGCTACCGACACCGCAGTGCTTAACGCCGACGATGTGCATTGCCTAAAGATGGCTGAATACACTAAGTCTGAGCACTTGTGTTACGTGACGATGAACTCCGGCCATCCTCTCGTGCGCGACCACATCAAGGCAGGTGGACGCGCGGTGGTTCTCGAGCAAGGCATGGGAGGGCATATGATTACCATTTACGACAAAGGTCAACACATTCCGTTGATATGGTCGCACTCGATTCCGGCGACTCTAGATGGACGCGCTTTGCATAATGTGCAGAACGCTATGTTTGCTGCTGGCATTTGTTTTAGCATGCATGTCGAGCTCGAAGAAATTCGTCACGGTTTGCGTACATTCGACACCACATTCTTCCAGGCGCCAGGGCGTATGAATATTTGCGATGACCATAACTTTAAAGTCATCATGGATTATGCGCACAACCCGGCTGCGGTGAAGGCTATGACAAGCTTGGCGCAGTCCCTCGATGTCGAGGCTAAGCGTATCGTTGTCCTTGCCGCACCAGGCGACCGTCGCGATGAAGACGTTCGCGAGATTGCTGAAGTGGTTGCCGGTAATTTTGACAAGTACATTTGTCGTCGCGACGACAAATTACGTGGCCGCGAGTCAGATGAAATCCCGATGCTGTTACGTGAAACTTTGTTGGCGAGTGGTGTTCCTAGTGATTGTATTGAAGTCATACCTGGAGAGTTTGATGCCACGCAGGCGGCGCTAGAAATGGCAAAGCAGGGCGACTTGCTCATGGTGTTTGCCGATGCAATCTCGCGCACCTGGAAGCAAATTCAAGAGTTCCAATCAGAAGGTAAAGGCGAAAAGAAAGATGATGCATCAAGTCATGTCGTTGACTTAGGCGAATACATCGACACCTCATCGCTCGGCCTCGACGACTCCATCGAAATGGTGCGCGACGATCGCGGCGTGCGCTTAGTCTCAAACGAACAGTCGGATTGATGATAAGTGAGCTGCGCTCAAGCCGGCGATTGACAGGGCCTAACGTCATTTGGCAACATCCGGGGCCGGTCATCGATATTGCGCTCGATGACAGCGACGCTGCGCAACTAGAGGAAAAGTGGAAGCAACGCATCACTGCGCTTCTCAAAGGGATGGGGTGGTCGGTTGAGCTTGCGAGTCGTCACTTTTCCGGTGGCTTGAGTTTAGCTTTTAATGCGCCAATGGATCGCTTATATGTAGCTTGTGAGATGAATGAGTGGGCTTATGAGTCAGCGGTTGCCGACATCAACGGTGTCGATATGCCAGGCATGAGTGCAGCTATGGCAAACTTCACCGAAGAAATGCGCAGCGAAGCGAACCCGCCGTTGTTGCGCATCCAATCTGCAGCGGCTAAGCGCGGAGAACAATTTTTAACGTGCGACGATTACGTTTCGGTTGGTTCGGGCGTGGGCTCACAGACATGGTCAGTCAAGGATTTGCCAGAAGCAGCTAGTATCGATTGGGATACCATCCTTCGCGTGCCTACTGCAATGGTGACGGGCACTAATGGGAAAACCACCATCGTGCGCTTATTGCGCTCGATGGTCATTGCCTCGGGTAAAGTTCCGGGGATGTCATCAACGGACAGCCTAATGGTGGGTAACGAGATTCTTGATCGTGGGGATTGGTCTGGGCCCGGAGGCGCGCGCACCATTTTGCGCGATAGGCGGGTTGACGTTGCGTTGCTCGAAACAGCGCGTGGCGGAATATTACGTCGCGGTCTTGGCGTTCTTGAAAATGAAGCTGACGTCGCGCTGGTCAACAATGTCGCGCCAGATCATCTCGGAGAGTGGGGCATTCAAGATGTTGACATGCTCGCCGATACTAAATTTGTGTTGCGCCACGCCGGTAAAACTATTGTGCTTAATGCCGATGACGAACATTGCGTTAAGCGCGCTAGTTGGGTCACGCGACCCATCGTGTGGTTTAGCATTGAGGCAGATAACGCGTTAGTCGCGCAACACATCGCGCAAGGCAACGAAGCGATTCGCCTCGATTCCGATAATGTCATCCGTTGCTACAATGGCGAAAATATAGAATTCGAAATTAGCACTAATGACATCCCGATGACTTTTGATGGCGCGGCCGTGCATAATGTGGCTAACTCTATGGCGGCAATCGCAGTGGCACGTAAACTTAATATCGAAGAAGCATTCATTGCCCAGGCGTTAAAAAACTTTAAGTCTGACGCCAAAGATAACCCCGGTCGCTTAAACATATTTGAAATTAACGGTGCTAAAGTCATCGTTGACTTCGCGCATAACCCACATGGACTAACCGCGCTATCTGCGATGGTGCAGAAAATGCCAGCCAAGCGCCGGCTCATTACTATTGGTCAGGCCGGCGACCGCCGAGAGTCCGATTTTCACGACGTAGCGATGTGTGCAGTCCATTCAGGTGCCGATCGCATCCTGATTAAAGAGCAAATCAAAGACCTACGCGGCCGCGAATTAGGCGAGGTGCCGGCGATAATGAAAAAATCTTTGCTCGGCGCCGGGATTAGCGAAGACCGCATCGAAATACTTGGCTCAGAGATGGAAGCCACGATTGCAGCATTAGACTGGGCGGAGCCAGGAGACGTCTTGCTTTTGCTAACACTGTCTGAGCGTGATGACGTCTTAAACTACTTAAGCAGCATAGCTTAGGTGGTGCGCCCGAGAGGATTCGAACCCCCGACCTATGGTACCGGAAACCATTGCTCTATCCAGCTGAGCTACAGGCGCAATATTTATGGCGATAGGATACCGTTGTTCCCTAAAAAACTAAGTTATTTTTTTATTTTGAAGCAAAAAAAACGTTACTTTGAAGATATCTAGCTCTAGCAGAGTAGACCATCATGGAAATAAAATCATCCCTAATAGCATCGTCCGTAACTATTGCGGCCTTAATGGTGTTGTTGAGCGATCAGCTGCCCCACGCAGAGCTAGTAGCCAATAATAGTACATTTCTTACTTTCTCCGATGTAGATGGCGACGGACTTGATGACGCTCTCGAAGCCCGATGGGGTTGTTCCGATGTCAATCCTGATTCCGACGGCGATACACTGAGCGACCTTGATGAGATTTTGTTGGGCACTGACCCGCTCGAGTTCGATGATTTAATCCGACTTGATCCACCACAGGCGACAATGAAAATTGATTCTTATGTTTGTGATACCGATTTGGTTATCCAAATCATGACATTGCAGCAATTCAGTACAAGCAACATGCGTTTTTACTGGGCCGATGCGGTTACGTTCGCCGAGGTCCCGCGCGCCACATTAATGCGCTTGCCTGCTGAGCGTCATAACTATACTTCAGTCATCCCTGGCTACTCTACGCAAGTAATCAAAATAGTTTTGCCGCTGCACAAAGTAAAAGCGCTTGGCAACATAGCGATAGGTGTTGAAGGCTATACCGATGGCATCGCTGTTGGCGACCAAATTCGCTTTGTTCTTATTGCAAACGAGCTGATGGAATGGCGCGACACAGGCGTTTTCTCAAGATACCACGCTGCGTCTTCGGGCGGCGGTGGCTTGTTCCCTGTCGATCCTTTGGGAAACATGCCTGACGAAGCGACAGCTGGCGAGGTCTGTGTGCAAACACTGCAAGAAGTAGCTTCGTTGGGTAACGGCCAAAAGCTTTACCAGGTTTCTGACAGCTACTGCGACTACTTGCCTACAGCCCAATGCTTTGTTGGTTGTGCCGCAGCGGTGGGCGACACCCTAGTGGGCATTGATATCGTTGGTCTACTTGCCAACTAAACCTGTTAAACCCTTTAAATCCGGCTTATTAGTCGGATTTTTCCTTATTCTTGGTGAAAAAGTATCTATTTAATGGAACTAAAGCCCGCCCAGCTAGGTCTCAATAGAGGTAACACGTGACATCAGATCCAGATGCAGACCTCGTTAAGAGGTGTCAAAGCTCAGCAGGGACAGATTTTGATGAAGCGTACCGCCAACTTTTCGCTCTTTACCAAGACAGGGTTTACAACACGTGCTTTCGAGTCACCGGCAATGCAAATGATGCATTAGATGCGGCTCAAGAAACGATGGTTATCATCGCCCGCCGCATTGGTGCTTTTGCATTTCGCAGTAAGTTCTCTTCATGGGTTTACCGCATCGCAGTTAACTCTGCGATCGATATTCGCCGCAAACGAATGGACGCGCCGCGCTCTGGCATAACCACAATTGTTGGCGCCGTTGATGGCGACCAAATGATGCAGCAGGCCGCCGACGAAACCGTCGATGCTGAACCGCATCACCAACTTGCAGCTAGCGAAAACCAGCAACTGATTCAGTCGGCCTTAAGCGACATGAATCTCACGTTCGCAGCAATTTTAGTTTTACGTTACATCGAAGATCTCAGCTACGAAGAAATTTCTGAAGTACAAGGCTGCTCGCTGGGCACTGTAAAATCTCGTCTTAATAGAGCGCATCAGTCTTTGCGTGAACTCTTAGAGTCACGCGGATATGATTCAACACTACTAACTTAACATGACCGACTCGCCACAAGCCTCAGAACTGCCTCCGCAAGTAATTGCCGAGCTGCGGTCTATGGGTGATTTGCAAGCACCGCCAAAATTGTGGCAAGGTGTTCGTGCGCAGCTGATTATTGATAAGCTAGAAACTCAACAAGCTCCAAGCGAGTTATGGGATGTTGTCCATGCGCAACTTGCTGAAGAAGGCGTTACTGCGCGGACTACGAAGATGTTTAGCTTGCGGCCGATGTATGCCGCTGCTGCCGCTTTATTGATTGTGCTTGGTGTTGCTTTTCAGTCTGACTGGGGGCCCTCTAATGCTAGCTCAGGCTTGCAATTGGCACCTGCCATAAGTCCCGAGGCTAGGGCCGAATTCCTCTCTCGCGTTGCTTTTGTCGAAGTGCAGCCACATGAGATGTCTGGCCTTTCACGTGCTCTGGCAGCATCACTTAGCGTTACCATTAACGAGGAGAATCGTTAAAATGCGCTGGCTCTCTCTAGTTTGTATTTCGTTGCTATTTGCCGCTTGTGAAGAAGTTCATAAAGTAAATGCTAGTGGCGTAACAACTCAGAGCGCAACAGCCGGCGGTAATATCCCCGATACTGCAGCTGGACTTTTGTCAGAACCACCGCAGTTCACATATCCAGAATATTCAAACATCTATCTTGAGCGGGAAGTCGAAGTGCCCAGCAATTCGACGGCCGGCGATTTTAATGTTTTCCATGAAGGGCTGCGTGCTGACGGGCAAGGTAGCTTCAACTTAGAAATCATCGGAGCAAAGATGGCTGGAGGCACTGTTTTCGGCGCACCTTCAGCAGATGTTGCAATTACTTACCAAGATCAGCAACGCTACATGGTTAAATACCGTGATATCCATCTTGGCCGGGCCCTGTCCCTAAACTTTAACTGGACAGAAGATCCTGTGCTTCAGCAAATTGCCGGAGTCGACTGCGTGCACTACATTTTCGAGTCCGTTCACGGTCTGGGTGATGCCGAGTTTTGGATAGATGCCAGTAACGATATGTTGTTGGCCTACACAATGTTTGATAACGCTGGTGAAGTAACGCTGAAACTAACTACAACGGTCATCAATAACGCGCCGGTTCACGCCGGAGTTGAATGGTCGTCACCGCTGGTTGATGAACAGGATTTCGAGACTGATGGCAGCAACACCATCATGCTAGATTTCGAAGTGTCGGAACCACTTTACCTACCACCAGGGTTCTATAAGAAGAGCGTACGCGTTCTTAACTCCTTTGGGATGTTCCAGGGAATGGGTAATTTACACGTTGCTCTCTTCTCAGATGGTATTCATCAGCTGTTTATCGCTCAGCACTCAGAGACGAGCGGCGTTAACAATGGTGGTGTGTCACAATCTCCCAACAGTATCACGTTGGCTAAATTCAGCGAAACCGGCGGCATTCGCATGGTTGAGGGCAATCCGCCGCTGAAAAAGGTGTATGTGGTGGGATCTATGTCTCGCGACGAGATACACACGGTATTTAGCTCATTATTTTAAAGGAAAAAAGCTAATGCTGGGCTGATTGTACCCGCAGATGTGTTGACTCAAATAACACATCATGCTTACACTCACACTCACAACAATCCTTTTCATGGCTCCGCAAGAGCCGTCACTGGTTTCCGGATCTTACCGGGGGCCTGTAGATGAGGCGCAAATAGAAATGCTTAGCTACGGCAGCAGCGCCCAAAGTCCATTTGGACGCACCCTCAGCACACCTGATTCCGCTTGGGATCGCTGGGAATTCTGGTACGAAAACGAGCGCGACACCCTTATTCGTGGCGCAGCTGATTTCCCGGCTACCGCTGTCAATGAATTTGGCGCCTATGGCTCAAGTGCTTTTAATGTGAAGCGCGATGAGTTTCTGCTGAAGTCCATTCCATTGTTGCTCGAAGCGACTCTTTCTGATGATGCGGCAGTCCGCGAATCAGCCTTGCTCTCTTTGGGGCGCGTTGCATATCCAGCGACTACATCATTCATTGTCGAGGCACTTACGGATAAGGAGCAAAATGTACGTCAAGCGGCTTACGTCGCACTCGGCTTAATGTCGACAGCTGAAACTTCCGAAGTGCTGATGGATACCTTCAACAATTCACTGGATTACAATGCAAAATGTTTCGCTGCGGTTGGACTCGGTCTTAGCGGGCGCATTGATGCTGGAGATTGTTTGAATAATTTCTTCGAACAGATATCAAAGAAATCTTCATGGCGCCGATCGAATGATTTGATTGTTGCATCATTACTTGCCGCAAAGATTAACACCAGTGTTGACTACAGTAAAAATTTGCTGGCGATAACAACCATTATGGATAATCGCAAGTCTTCAGACGCACTGCAGGTTGCCGCCATCAACGCGCTTGCTGCCACCGGCGATTTGAAAGCTATCGAGGTGTTGGTTAAAAACATTCAGTCACGCAGCGAAGTTGTTGCCGAGGCTTGCATAGCTGCTCTTGGCCGTTTCGGAAATAAAGTTGCTACGCCGGGACTCATTGAGATGTTCGAGAGGAGCAACAGCCCGCGCATTCAAGGCATGGTGCAGTTGGCTCTTGGGCAAATCGCCGACGATAAGGCTGCTGAATTCCTATTAGAAAATCGCCCACGAGTTGCGGATGAGCTTTATGTTCGCACCTCTTGGCTAATTGCTTGTGGCATCGCACAGTTGCCAGAAGCCTATGTACAAGTCGCCGATACAGCAATGTTTGGCAGCGACTTCAACAAGCATGATGATGCGGACGCATCACGTAATAATGAGTATGAGTTACGTGGTGCGGCTGCACTTTCTTTAGGACTATTCGCTAAGCCCGCGGCTTACGCAACACTAAGAAAATGCTTACAAGAGACCAATACAAGTCAAGAGCTAAGATCTTATATCGCCACAGCGCTCGGCATGATTGGTACAGATAAGGCAGCGCGCGTGTTATTAGAAAACGCAGATCACTTTAACGACTCTGTTGCATCACGTCGCGGTTTTGCAACCGCATTAGGAATGTGCACTAACGAGAAGGCCAACGCACAGCTGGCAAAGATGTTGTTGCACGATGACGATGCAACAGTGCGCTGGGTATCAGCACACGCTATGGCTGGAGCTCGTGATCAACAGTCGCTAGAGCAACTAGTGTCTGCAATCAGCGAAGACATCCGCCAGCATAAAACTAGTGATCGCATTGCCCACTTGGTATTAGGCTTGGGCTACTTGGGCGACTCTCATCGCGGAGCAACCCTTGAATCTTTCGCCGCCAATGTAGACCACCGCCAGCAAAATGAAATGCTGACCTGCTTGAAGAGCTACTAGCAAAAAAAGTTTAAATAAAGGGGCGATAGATGTATTTTGGGAGTAACATTAATCAACGTTGCTTTTCAAGATGAACACCCCTCCCTCCCCTTACAACACCAGTGGCCCTCAACAGCGCATAGCTATGCTTCAAAAACTAGAATCATTGGTGGCGGTTTTAGAAGCCACCCAGCGTAAGGTTGATTTGAGCCTTGAGTCGCCTTTTGCAAACCGTGAGAGGTTGCAAAAAGTGCGCTCGCAAGTGTGTAATACTTTGTCAGTGTGTCGCAATGCGCGGCGAGCCTTGGTTCAACCAATGGCAATCACTGACGAGGATATTATCCAAGTCGATTTAGATGCTTTGTTCATGAAGCTTGGTAGCTTGTAAGTCTAAGTGCCCCAATCACGGGCATAACGATAGTCAAGATTAATAGTACGGCCAGTCACTTTAGCAATAAGTGGTGGTCGTCTTTTATATTGATTGCGTTGCACGCGAAGGTTAATCAAATCAATAAAATCTGGCGCGAAGTTTAGAGCAACTAATGCGTCTCGATTTAAGCGCTGTTCAACCATGGCATGGAGTAGTGCGTCAATAGCATCGTAAGAGAAACCGAGTTCTTCTTCGTCCGTTTGGCCTTGCCATAAATCCGCGCTAGGCGGGCGGTCAATAATCGCTGACGGAACACCAAGGTGGTGTGATAGCGCAACGACTTGTGACTTATATAAATCGCCAATAGGGTTAATTGCGGATGCCATGTCGCCATGCTGAGTGCCATAACCCAGAAGCAGCTCGGTTTTGTTTGATGTACCAAACACCAAGCCATTGACCGCTGCCGACTGATCGTAAAGCGCAGTCATGCGTAACCGTGAAAAAACATTTCCGCGCCTTAACCGCGCGGCTTCTGTCTCACCATTTGCTAATTCAGGATGTTGTTCGAAATAAGCGTCGGCCAAAGGCGAGATGTCAATCACTGAAAACTCGCAGCCAACATTGCGGACACCCTGTTGTGCCAACTCTAACGATAGAGGGTCGCTTTCGCGGTAAGGTAGGGCGACGGCCAATACATTTTCGGGGCCGAGTGCTCGCACCGCCAATTCTAAGACTAGGGCGCTGTCAATTCCACCGGACATTCCCAGCACCGCCTTTGTCATGCCGACACGTTGTGTTTCCGATTTAAGAAAACCAATAAGAACGCGCTCTGCAAGCTCAACATTACAAGTTGGCGGCTGCGGAATAGTGCTACTCATCGTCTATCAAGCCAGACAAATCTGGGTCGTTGGCAATGATAGCAAGCTGTCGCCTCACTAGATTTGCATGAGCATTACGGCGTAGAGGCGTTTCGACACGCGCTCTCTTCAAGGCTGAAGAAGTAAGTTCATAAACGACCAAGTCTTCTTCGGAATGGTGTGCGGCGGCAACGACTTCGCCCGTTGGAGCATTAATTGCAGACTCACCATCGAACAACACGCCGTCTTCGTAGCCGACGCGATTACAGCGCACCACCCATGTTTGTAAAAACTTAGCTTGAGCAGCGCACAATTCGTGCCATGACTTTTGCGAAGCCAAATGATCGCCATCGGTTTCAATTCCGCGCGATGGCGAGGCAACTGGAATAAGTAAGGCATCGGCGCCTTGCAAGAAATGTAGCCACGCAGAGGATAAATGCCAGGCGTCTTCGCAAATCAAGAAACCGAAGCGACCGTGCTTAGATTCAAAAGTTGTGAAATTATTGCCAGCGGCGAAATAGCGGCCCTCTTCAAAAATACCATAGTCTGGTAAATGCACTTTGCGATGCACGTGCTTAATCACGCCACCTTCAGCGAAAACGAAACTGTTGTAAAAACGGTGATCAAGGCTGTGCTCTACAAAGCCAAAGGCAATACTAATATCCTTGGAGCGGGCGACCAGTTCGCTAATCTGTGGGCTATCGAGAGCAAGCGCAACATCAGAAGTTAAATCGCGCAGTATGTAACCCGTGAGACTCAGCTCAGGAAACAACGCGAAATCGGCCTTTTGCTCAAGGCAGCGATCAAGCCACTGATGATGTGACTGAAGATTATCGGCGACCACCCCAAGTTTAGGGTTGGTCTGACAAATTGCGAGACGACAATTCATGATTGTAGGTGCGAAGAGCGCTTACAGGATGGGGTCGCGCTCGAGGATGCCTATAAGAATATCATCGCTTGTGATTTGTTGGGCGTGCGCATGATAACCAAGCATAATTCTGTGGCGCAAACATGGCAGAACAGCATTGCGGATATCTTGCGGCGTCACATGTTGCCGCTGGCGCAACACGGCTAAAGCCTTTGCCGCTCTAATAATTGCCTGCCCGCCACGCGGCGACGCCCCGAGCTGCACATCGTCGTGAGCATGAGTGCTGCTAATTAGCTTTGCGATTTGAGTATACAAATCGTCAGCCACCACCACTGCGTCAGCCATTTGCTGTAATTCAACCACTTGAACCGCCGCTAGATTCGGCGCGCTGGAATCGCTGTTCTCTAAACGTAGAATATCTGCCAAACATTCGATGCTTGGCTGCTCAAAATCGATGCGCATGAGGAAACGATCAAGCTGGGCTTCTGGCAGCGGGAAGGTGCCTTCAATTTCAATGGGGTTTTGGGTGGCGACAACGAAAAACGGCTGCGGTAATTTATGCGTGGTGCGCGCTGCGGAAACTTCCCCTTCTTCTAGCGCTTGCAATAACGCAGCTTGTGACCGCGGAGTCGCGCGGTTCAATTCGTCAAACATACACAATTGGGCGAAGATCGGTCCAGGCTCAAACTCGAACTTTGAAGTTTGCTGGTTAAATATTTCGCTGCCGGTGATATCGTTAGGCATTAGATCGGGCGTGCCCTGAATGCGCTGAAAATCTAAGTGCAGGCATTGAGCAAGTTCTCGCAGTAAGCGAGTTTTCCCTAAACCAGGAGCCCCTTGAATAAGGCAATGACCACCAGAAATAATGCTGGCTAAAAGCAGCTCGACGGACGAGTCCGCACCGAGATGGGTTTTGCACAAATGATTGTGCAGGGCCGTTAAGTCGCTTGAGTGATTAGATGTCATGGGCAGTCAATTCGCAGATGTCCAATACATCGTACAAGTTATTTATAACTTTGACGCCTTCATGTAACCCACATTCAATGTTTTTGTCACGGTCAACCAGCAGCGCATGCATACCCGCAGTAAGAGCACCGCTAATATCGCGCTCAAAGTCGGCGCCAACATGAATAGCGGATTCGGCAGCAACGCCGCAACGGAACAGTGCGCGATCGAAAATTGCGCGATTAGGTTTTTCGGTACGCAATTCGGCGCTAGGAATGATGAAATCTAACAGCTTCTCGAGCTTTAAGCGCTTCGTCAAAACGGGTAAATCTTCTGACCAGTTAGCGATAATCCCAATTTGAATGCCTGCGCTCGACAGTGCCTTTAACACCTCGACCACTTCTGGATAAACCATGTAAGCCGCCGCTTTGGAGAAGTGCGTCGTCACGGTTTTTGACGCCTTGCCGGCATCTTTAGTGTTAAGGTCAAGTGCGGTAAACACATTGGCGTTGTAGCTCATCCACCATGCTCGGCTAAACCTTACTTGTCCGTTAATCGAATTCGGAGTTGTGCTAAATGCACGCGATAACTCGGCTTCGACAAAGTCGATGCTTAAATCGGTAGAACTATACTCGGCAGCAGTGTCGAGATAGATTTGTGAGCGTTTTACCTTTTCGCAGAACAGGGTGAATTCGGCATCGAAGAAAACGGCTTTAAATTTATTGTCGTTCATAATTGGGGATAGTTAGATTGTAACGTTAGAATGAGTGAGAATGAAATACCAAGTTGCTGGATACCTGATATTTCCGCTAATTATTGGTGGATGTGCAAACTTGCTAGGCGAGCGTAGGCCTGAGGCAGCTGTCACGTCTCAGGAATTTTCTGTGATTGACCAAAGCTGCCTGCCACTGTCGCTGCAATTTAGCTACGACGAATGTCGCGTGGCTCCGTTGGTTGGTTTCGCAGTGCAGGAAATTGCCGGTGGTAGATTTGCATCGGCGTGCATCAGTTTGCAGAAGTCGCGCAGCGTGGCCGATAATACGGCGTTGGCAGGCCTGCACATTTGGTGCTTATTACAAGACCATAATTTGTCTGCGGCCCAGCAGTTGCTGAATACGGCAATCGCCGAGTTCGAAGTAGATCAGCACCTGGCCTATTCCGGCGCGCTTGTCCATGAGCAATCGGGAAATCATCAATTAGCGCACTCTCTATACAGTGACTTATTTGCGCTCAATGGCGAGCCCATGATTTTAGAAGCGTGCGCGCGTACGGCATTGGCGAGTTCACAATCGCAGCGTTGTTTGGATTGCCTCGACCAGCTATTGCTGGCTACTGAGGTTACTCCGACACATCTTACTATGCGCGCAGCTGCCTTCGCGCAGCTACGCCGCTATTCAGAATCGATGGCGCTATTGGTCCATATGCTAGAAGATTGGCCGAACGATGGCGAGCTGCTATTGCAAACAGCATTCGTGGCTTACGATTATGCTGCCGCATCAAGCAGCCTCGAGTTATATGTTGATGCCGCGATATTGCTACGCCGCATTACAGAATTGGACCCACAAAATGCCGCCGTGTTTTTGCCTTTAGCAAGATGTTACGCAGCTAGTGGTGACTTTAACGAATCTACGCTTGCCTTTATGCGCTGTCTCGAACTAGAGCCGAATAATGTAGCGGCTAGTCATGAGTTAAGCGACCTGTATATGACCTATAATGACAAATCGCTGGCGCAGAAGATTTTGCGGCAGTTGTTGAACCAGCCCATAAGCCCTGTTGCGCGCCAACAAACTACTCATAAATTAAGCCAGCTAGATTGATGATGTTTCAAGATCCAACACCACCCCCGCCGAATATTTCGTCGCTTTATTCCATTACGGATTACCTCAGTGGTAAATTAGATGAAATCACGACTAATGACTTTACGCAAACTGCGATTGTGCTGGTTGCCACATTTGTGTCTGCCAAACTTATTAACTGGATAAGTAGTTCTGTCCTAAAACGGATAGCTAAGCGCACCGCCACCGACGTCGACGATCGATTGATAGACGAATTCGAACGACCAGTGACCGCAACTTTGTATTTAATAGGATTATTTCTGACTGCAAAGATTATGCTGCCGGCAGGGATCCTGCCATCAAGTTTCGCGCCATGGTTGATGACCATTTCTCTTTATTATTGGTCTGTATTTGCCTTCCGCGCGGTAAATATTTTACTGGTCGTTGCGACTAGCCACCCTAAGAGGTTTAATGCTTTTCAGTCAGCGACCTATCCCTTGTTTGACAATGTTGGCAAGTTGGTAATTATTGGCGCGGTCATATTCGCCGTAATTCAGGTATGGAATGTTGACGCAACAGGCTGGCTAGCGTCCGCTGGTATTTTGGGTGTTGCGATTGGTTTTGCTTCTAAAGACACCTTGTCCAATTTGTTTGCTGGGGTTTTCATTTTGGCAGACCGGCCCTACCGAGTGGGAGATTACGTACAGCTAGATACCGGCGAACGCGGCGAGGTTTCCTTTATCGGATTACGTTCAACGAGAATTATTACGCGCGACGACATAGAGGTCACTATCCCTAACTCCGTGATTGGTGGGGGCAAGATTGTTAATGAGACCGGTGGTCCGACTAGAGCCATGCGAGTTCGCGTACCGGTAGGAGTTGCATACGGAAGCGACCTTGCCCAAGTTGAAAAACTGCTCCTAGATGTTGTAAATGGTGGGGGAATACCCCATGTTAGCAATACTCCTGCTGCTCGCGTCCGTTTTCGTGGTTTTGGCTCTTCCAGCCTCGATTTTGAGCTATTGTGCTGGATTACAAGTCCTCAGTATCGTGGATTGGTCCAGCACAACCTTTTAACCGCGATTTGTCATGCCTTTGACAAAAATAACATCGAAATACCATTTTCTCAGCAAGATTTGTATATCAAAGATTGGCCTAATATGCCTGAAAAAGGGCAATAGGGCATTAAAGTGCTAATTGTGTCGAAGAATGATGGAAAATGTTGAGAATGGCCGTCGATTGATAGGGCATGGAAAAAAGACTCTTTTTAACTGCTGTAGCAATCGCCGTAATTGGCGGCATTGCTGATACTCTAAGTCCCGACCTAGCAAACATCGCTGCGCTGCTTGTAACAGGCGCTGGTGCATGGATTGGTTGGAATTGTGCTGGTGGCGATTCTTCTAAGGATTACGCTATGGGCGCTGCATTCTTGGTATTTCTCAACGCACCTGGCTGGGGCAATGCTTCTGCCAAGCTTGGCGAAATCCCATATGGTTTAGGAGGTTACGCCTCTGGAATCTTTAGCTCACTCGCAGGCCTGATTGTTGTAATCGCTGCAGTTGGTTTGCTGAAGAACCTAATGGATCGCGCTCAGCGTTCAACCGGCTAAAACGTTTACGTTTTACATCTAATGACGCACTAGCCTTCGGGATGGTGCGTCATTTTTTCGTTACTATCAATAAACTTCGACAACTTCAAAGCGTTCGCATACGACTTTCATTTCTAAATCGAAATGTCCCGTGCGCTCAAAGTAAGCTTGGTGATCTTTCCGCCACCCGGCTAGATCAGTATTTTCTCCTTCATCGAG
>CAWWAN010000003.1:0-24348 GCA_963934925.1 uncultured bacterium
ATAATCGAGTAGAACTTGCTCTGGGTAATCTTTACCACGAGCAAACCAGCGTGAACGCCAAGGCTCACTTACGCCGATACGAAAACCGATTGGATGTATTTTTTGTCCCATTATTATTTAACCTCTGCGGCAGTTTTTTCAGACACACCGATACGGAAGTGAGATGTACGACGACGAATAGTCATTGCACGACCCATTGGACCCGGACGGAAAGTAGGACGACCATGAACTAATGGGCCGCCATCAACGCGCGCGTCGCTAACGATTAAATCGTCGACGTTAACGGCATCGTTCTGGCCAGCATTAGCAATAGCTGATTTAAGCACTTTGACGAAAATGGCAGCACCACGCGTGCGGTGACCATTCAGTAGCAACAATGCTTGGTTGACGCCTAAGCCACGGATAAGGTTCGCGGAAGCACGAGCCTTGTGCGGGGACATATGGGCGTAGCGATGTGAAGCGCGGTATTCCATGATTATTTCTTGTCGTGACCCTTGAAGGTACGCGTAGGAGAGAATTCGCCCAAGCGATGACCTACCATGTCTTCTGTCACGTAGACTTTGGTGAATAGACGACCATTGTGAACCATAAAGGTTAGACCAACGTAGTCTGGGATGATCGTTGAGGCGCGAGCCCATGTACGGATCGGCTTCTTGCTACCCAATTCAACAGCCTTGTCAACACGACGTTGCAAGCGCGGTTCAATCCACGGGCCTTTCTTGATGCTTCTTGCCATTTCTTATTATTTTCCTGTTTTACGGCGACGAACGATGAACTTGGAGCTGGTCTTACGCTTTTGGCGTGTTTTGAAGCCTTTAGCAGGCTGACCCCAAGGAGAAACTGGGTGCTTACCCATTGTGCGACCTTCACCACCACCATGGGGGTGAGCGGCTGGATACATGGCAGCACCACGAACGTGTGGGCGCTTACCAAGATGGCGATTACGCCCGGCCTTGCCCAACTTAACGTTTTTGTGATCTGCATTACCGACTTCGCCGATTGTTGCACGACACTCAACGTGAATCTTGCGCAATTCGCCAGAAGGCATATTGATCAATGCATAGTTGCCCTCGCGAGCAGCTAGCCGAGCACTTGCACCTGCAGAACGCACGAGCTTAGCACCTTGACCTGGACGCATTTCAATGTTGTGAATAGCGATACCCAAAGGTAAATCTTTCAACTTCATTGCACAGCCGACTTTGGGCTCGGCATCAATGCCAGAACTAACCATGTCACCCTGCTGCAATCCTTTCGGCCAAACGATGTATGCTTTTTCGCCATCTACATAGTGCAGCAGAGCGATGTAAGCAGTGCGGTTTGGATCGTATTCAATATGCGCTACTTTGGCCATTACGCCATCCTTGTTGCGCTTGAAGTCAACCATGCGGTAACGACGCTTAGCGCCTCCGCCCTTATGACGAGATGTAACACGACCCAGATTGTTACGACCACCAGTTTTCTTCAGCGGTTGTAGCAGACTCTTCTCGGGGGTCTGGCGTGTTAACTCTGCACGATCAAGCACCGAGCCGTCGCGGCGGCCGGGTGATGTCGGTTTGTAGTACTTAATTCCCATTATTTTATGTTGTTATTCTGTAAATGATTACAGAAGGTCGATTTTGTTTCCGTCAACTAATTTAACCAAAGCAATTTTCTTGCTTGAAGTACGGAAGTGAGCTGCCCCACGACGGCGCATTTTGCCGTTGCGGACCATAGTGTTGACCTCGTCAACCTTAACGTCAAACAGCAATTCAACTGCTTGTTTGATTTCAATGCGGTTGGCGCCACCGGCTACCTCGAAACGGTAGACGTTTGCACGCTCTTGCTCAGAAGTTGATTTCTCAGTGAGAATCGGCTTCTGAATGATTTCGTATGCTTCGCTTGCTTGCATGTTATTTTTTCTTATTAAAGTTTTATTAGAAACGAGCAATCATAGCTTCGAGTGCGCCTTCTTGAGCAATGACGTTTTTATGCGCCAACAACTCGTAAGCATTAGAGTCAGCACCTGCCATTACAGTAACTCGCGGAAAGTTACGGAATGAGCGGTAGGTGTTATCGTCATGCGCTGCCGTGAGAACCAGAACACTGCCATTGACAACGTTACAACCCTGCAACACTTGACGTGCTATCTTCGATGACGGCTTGTCAAAAGACAAACCACTTACCTCAGTGACTTCGCGGTCAACCAATTTGCCCAACAAAGCTGAACGCAATGCAACATTACGCTGACGCTTTGGCAAACTGTAGTACCAACGACGCGTATTACGTGGACCAAAAGTTGTAGCACCACCCACCCACAAAGGAGAACGGCGATCACCAGCACGAGCGCGGCCCGTACCTTTTTGCTTCCACGGCTTGGCAGTATGACCTTGCAGCTCGCCGCGTGTTTTCACGTGAGCATCGCCTTGGCGACTATTTGACTGGTACATAACGACCGCATCTTTCATGGTGCGGTAAAGGAGTGCTTCGCCAAGATCAGCTGAGAATTCTTTCTCGCCGGTCTTGCCCGAACCTAAATCATAAGTTGTGATTGTTGACATTTTTCTATCTCTTGTTCACTACTTAGGCTGGACGCCAGTTCTGGCAGTACTTACCTGAATCAGACCATTAGGTGGGCCCGGAACACCGCCGCGAACCAACAATAGGCCGCGCTCTACATCGATACCTTCAACAACCGTGTTTTTAGTTGTGAAGCGAGAGTTGCCGTAATGCTTCGCCATGCGAGTGCCTTTAAACACGCGACCTGGATAAGCACACTGGCCAATAGAGCCTGGAGCACGCACAGTCTGGCTACCATGACTCTCGGGACCACGACGAAAGCCGTGAGCCTTAATCGAGCCTGCGAAACCGCGGCCCTTTGACTTGCCAGAGATGTCGATGACTTCGCCAATCGTGAAAACATCTGCGCCTAACTCTTGCCCGAGCTCAAAGCCCTCAACAGAATCAACGCGGAACTCGCAATGGCTTTTATAGTTCTTAACGCCTGCCTTTTCCGCAGCAACGCGTTGCGGCTTGGCGACGTGCTTGTCGCGAGCCTGCTTAAGACCAACCTGGACAGCTGAGTAGCTGTCACGCTCTGGCGTACGAAGCATTGTGATAGCACAATCGCTTACGTCTAATACTGTGACAGGAACGACAGAGCCGTCCTCTCGGAAGATTTGGGTCATCCCCTTCTTCTTTGCCAACAAAAAGTTTTTAGTAGTCATGTTTTTCTCCAGTATCCATTTCGGAGCGATTTCGCAGAGGCGTTTATAGCATGCGGGATTAAGTTAATACGAACTAGAGTTTAATTCGTACGTCGACACCGGCAGACAATACGAGGCGGTTAAGTGCATCGATCGTTTGCGGCGTTGGTTCGAGCAAGTACATCAGACGCTTGTGCGTACGGATTTCGAACTGCTCGCGAGCCTTCTTGTTTACGTGAGGTGAGCGCAACACTGTGTAGCGTTCGCAACGAGTAGGGAGAGGAATAGGACCTGAAACCTGAACGCCAGTTAGACGTGCGGCCTCGATAATTGATTCAGTCGCCTGATCAATGGCTTCGTGGTCGTATGCTTCGAGTCGGATTTGAATGCGGTTAGACATTTTGATTTAATGCACTGTAAGCCTCGTAAAATCTATCCGCCGCAAGAGTTGCGGTTAGGTCCGGATTAAACGAGGCATTCCCCAGGAATTGGGTCGCGTATTCTAGTCTTTATTCAGCTCAGGTCAAGGCAATACAGCCAAGAACATCACCAAAACTTCAATAAAAATAAAAAAACTAGCTTTTCCAGCTCTGACGACCGATTGTGAGCTCAGCACGGCCATGAGATTGCGATCGAAGCTCTGTCGAGTAGTCGCCCAGCTCTGAGAAATAAGCCTCTGCACGCACTACAGCGCGGCTATCTTGCTGCTCTACTGCCAAAATACTGGCATTTCGCGCCTGCAAGTCAGCCAAAATTGACGAAAGCTCGCTATCTGGGGTACGCACCTCGAAACTCAAGAACGGTTTTTGCACAACACCTTTCTGTGAAAGTACTTGCGACATACAGCTATGCATTGCCGCAACCAGCAAATCGGCCACGTCATGCGCTTTATCGGCCAATTCAAGCTTTGTAACACGCACCGACAGGGCACGCAGCCTATAACCAGCTGGCCCCACCCATCCGTAGAAGACCCGTCCACTGTAAAGAAAATCTAACAACTGGCCATCAAAATCGCTTAATAGTGGTGAATACCGCAATTTCACGCCATGGTGATCGGCAGCAGACACCTCAAGCTCTAGGGAAAGTCGGTTACTGGTGTCATCAAAATGCGAATAATCCATTTCTAGACTATGAACTTCATCAATGCTCTCGTATTGTTCGATCATCACACCACCAAAGTGAACTGCAAAACCACATCCGTTCGTCAGGTGCTTGGCGGCAATCTCTAGATGCAACTGGCCTTGGCCGCGTAACACAATCTGCCCATCGTCACACTGCATAGCCAGGCTGGGGTCACTACGGCAGATCCATTTACATTGCGCGATTAACTCGTCACGATGCTCATCAGTTGGCGGCTCAACACGCATGGACATCACAGGTGACGACAATGAGTCGGGCTCGAGTGCTCCGCGCGCAGGAGAAGAACGTAAAGTATCGCCACTTTGCAATTCGATCTCGGCCTTAATTACAAAAAGCGAACCATTCGCAAAAGTTGCCTTCGATTGTAGATCGTCAGCGAGTACCGTAAAACAATCTTCGACGGTGAACTGCTGGCCAGTTCGCTCGAGATACATTTGCTGACCACTCGCTAGTTGACCAGAGAATAATCTCACATATGCGACATCCTTCTTGGCGATGCGCTCTACCTTGAAAACATAAACAATCGATTCTTCGCCATCCACGTTGAGGATAACATCTTTACCCGTTTGAGAATCGTGTAAAGAGATTTCGGCACCCTTTAAAGGTGATGGTAAGTAATCGATTACCGCATCGAGAACTTGCTGCCCTCCGACTCGCTGCAATGCTGACGTCGCCATCGCAGGATACCACTTATGCGTACCAGCTGCCTGCGCGATACCACTGCGCAACATTTTTGCAGTTAAAGTGGAGTACTCCAAATAATAGTTTTCGAACTCTTCGCTCAAGTCAGCTACCTTAGAACAAAGTTGCTGGTGGGCCTCTGCCGCGCGTGCGGAAAGGCTCTCTGGTATGTCAAGAGTTTCATACTCAGCACAGTCGTCAAATGGGTTCCACTGCAATAACCGCATATTAATCAGGTCTATTACTCCTGTGAAGTGGTCGTCTTTAAAATAAGCTAATTGCAATGGCACAATTTCTATTTGCAACTGCTCGGCAGCGACCACGCATGATGAGCGAAATTCTGCGCAATGGCGATCCATCTTATTAAAGACAAACAGCAATGGCAGTTGGTGCTCTTGAGCCTGGCGCACTACGGAATAGGTCTGCGCCTGGACGCCCTCGAGCGCATCGACTACCACAAGTGCTCCATCCAACACTTGCAGGCTACGGCGAACCTCGGCGGCAAAGTCGACGTGACCGGGGGTGTCAACGAATTGCAGGCGATAATCGCGCCACGGGCAATGCGCCACGGCAGCCGAGATGGTGATGCCGCGTTCGCGCTCTTCACTATGCCAATCCATTACCGCAGTGCCTACATCAACAGCACCCATGCGTGACTCCGCCCCCGTCAAATACAAAATGCATTCCGACAAAGTGGTCTTGCCGGCATCGATGTGCGCCAAGATACCGAAGTTACGCAGTTGCTCAATCTTCATCGTTTAATTGAGGGTTTAGCTCTAACCACTTATCGCCAAAATAGTAGCCGTCGAGTAAAGAGTCGTCGCGCCGGCCAAGACCAACGCTAGCGGCGTGCAAGGCCTCGATACTAGCCAAACCCGTTTCAGGGTCTTCAAAAGTTTTCGACTTGCGCGGATATGCCGTCACCAAATTTTTAGGCAGGCAACGCAGCTCGAAATCTCCGCTTACCGTTGCCAACACTCGTGGCAGGTCTCGCCACGAAGAGTCTACTAGCAATAATGGGCGGTCATTGTCGTCATCACTGAGCGGGACACCATCTGGGTGCAACAAGGTCACTGCGCCAACCTCAACCTTATCGCCAATGTTGCAGTGGTGCCACTCGATGTCTAGATCATCACGCTGCCGAAGTGGCGTGAGGCTACATTTCTTTGGAGACTCTTTATTGAGGCGAATGATGATGGTCGTAGACATAAGAAAACTCGGGCTGCCCTAGTAAAAGAGCAGCCCGAGTTTAACAGTTTATGCTTAGCGCTTAAAAGGCAAAGTGGCTAAATGCCTTGTTAGCCTCTGCCATCTTATGGACGTTTTCTTTCCATTGAACTGAAGCTCCGGTGTTATTCACAGCGTCAACGAATTCCGTTGACAAGCGTTTCGCCATTGGCATACCCTTCTTCTTGCGAGCGTTGCCTACAATCCAGCGGATTGCAAGAGCCTGTGCGCGCTTAGGGCTCACTTCGCGTGGTACCTGGTAGTTAGAACCACCCACACGCTTTGAGCGAACTTCTACTGCTGGGCGAACATTCTCAATTGCCTTCTCAAAGACTTCTTCGACTGTAACATCGTCGAGTTTGGCTGCTGCCATTTCACAGGCCTCGTAAAAGATTGCTGTGGCAATAGACTTCTTGCCATCATTCATCACCGCATTGATGATTTTAGTAGCAAGCATTGAGCCAAAACGCGCATCTGGCTTTTGGAATTTCTGAGTTGATCTGAAGTTACGTGGCATGACTATTACTTACCTTTACGTGCGCCGTACTTGGAGCGACCTTGTTTACGATCGTCGACACCAGCACAGTCTAGTGTGCCGCGGACAACGTGATAGCGAACACCTGGAAGGTCACGCACACGACCACCGCGCACAAGCACGATAGAGTGTTCTTGGAGGTTGTGTCCCTCACCGCCGATGTAGGCAGTCACTTCCTTGCCATTCGAAAGACGTACACGAGCAACCTTACGAAGCGCAGAGTTCGGCTTCTTCGGAGTCATGGTCTTCACTTGAGTGCAAACGCCACGCTTATGTGGGCATTTATCGAGCACGCGGCTCTTGGAGACAGAGCGCTGAGGCTTGCGGCCTTTGCGGACTAATTGGTTAATGGTAGGCATTATGTTTATTCCTAGATGTCTAGGCGATTGGGCCAAAAATTTTAGCGTAATTAGCCCCTAAGTCAATCTTTATTGTGTATTTATTGATTAGTTGCTCTCTGCAACGGATTCTGACAACTCTGCTCCTTCTGCTGCCATTGCGGCGTCAAAAGAGGCTGATGTGTCTAGCTCGTCATCAAATTGACTGAAATCGTGCTTGCGCTCGACATGAGTGTGTAGAAGGTCACGGAAACCGGTACCTGCTGGGATCAAGTTACCCAGAATCACGTTTTCTTTAAGACCGAGCAAAGTGTCTGACTTACCACGCAAGGCGGCTTCAGTGAGCACTTTAGTCGTTTCCTGGAAGGACGCAGCTGAGATGAATGATTCTGATTGAACAGAAGCCTTGGTGATACCCATGATTTCAGGACGGCACCCAGGCAAAGCCTTTTCAGGGTCGACAGCAATCCTATTGCGGACAGCATTGAATTTCTTGCGATCAATCAAGGAGTTAGGAAGTAATTCTGAATCACCTGACTCCGTGACGACAACTTTACGCATCATTTGCGCTACGATGATTTCGACGTGCTTGTCGTCGATACCTACGCCCTGCGCACGATAAACAGCTTGAATCTGTTCGACCATGTATGCTTGAACGTGTTCTTCACCTTGAATCTTAAGGATGTCATTAGGTGGCTTCTGACCATCTACTAGAGAATCGCCAGCTTTTACGAAGTCGCCGTCGTGTACACGTAAGTGCTTAGACTGCGGAACCATGTGCTCGACCTCGATACCCGTCTCTTCGTTGGTCACGAGAATCGCGCGCTTTGCACGACGCTTATCGCCAAGCTTAACGATACCCTCGATCTCTGACATGATTGCCGGATTCTTAGGCACGCGTGCTTCGAACAACTCGGTCACACGTGGCAAACCACCCGTGATATCTTGAGTACCACCGCCATCACGTGGTGACTTAGCCATCATCTGACCAGCCTTAACTTTATCGCCATGTTTAATTTCGATGTAAGCCTGATCGGGGAGTGATGTGATGTGCAGCACAGAACCATTCTTCTTGTCAAGCAACATCAATTGCGGATGCTGATCGCCACGAGATTCAATGATTTTAGTGCGCTTCACGCCAGTCTTCGGATCAATCTCGATGAGCATTGTTTTGCCCTCTTCGACGTCAACATATTCAACAACACCATCTTCCATTGCTAGCAACGGAACGAAGAGCGGGTCCCATAAGATGAGACGTGCACCCTTCTTGATCTTGTCGCCATCCTTAATGATCAATTGCGCGCCGACGCTGACTTCGTATTCATCTAGTGTACGGCCTTTGGCGTCACAGACATGAACCGAACCCGTGTTAGAGAGCGCAACTATCTTACCCTCTGGGTTAACAGTTGTACGTAAGTCTACGTACTTAACAGTACCACCACGACGAGTCTTGGTGTCGGAAATCTGAATCGCACGACTGGCTGTACCACCAATATGGAAAGTACGCATCGTCAGCTGCGTACCAGGTTCACCAATCGATTGCGCAGCAATAATACCTGCAGCTGTACCTAGCTCAACCTCTTTGCCTCGCGACAAATCTTCACCGTAACAAGTAGCACAAATACCGACTGCAGCCTCACAAGTCAAGACAGAGCGCACGCGAATTTTCGAGTAGCCCATGTCTTCGATGCTTTTTGCAGCGTCGGCAGAGATGATTTGGCTTTCACCAACGACCAATTCATCCGTCACACGGTCACGAATAGTATCGCGCGCAGTGCGGCCTTTAATGATTTGGCGCAATGGAATTGATATCTTTTCTCCGTTGTAAACAGGCACTTTAGAAATACCATTCAATGTGCCACAGTCTACTTCGGTAACGATTACGTTTTGCGCAACGTCGGCTAACTTACGAGTAAGGTAACCAGAGTCCGCAGTTTTCAACGCCGTATCAGCAAGACCTTTACGAGCACCGTGAGTTGATGAGAAGTACTCGAGCACAGCCAAACCCTCGCGGAAGTTCGCACGAATCGGAGTTTCGATAATCTCACCCGACGGCTTAGCCATCAAACCACGCATGCCTGAGAGCTGACGAATTTGGTCAACGCTACCACGAGCGCCAGAGTTCGCCATAACGAATACTGGATTGATATAAGGTTTGCCATCGCGTGTGTCAGCTTCTAGCTCTTTGAGCAAGCAGTTAGACACTTCGTCACGAGCGGTTGTCCAGAGGTCAATAACCTTTGAGTTACGTTCGTTGTCAGTAAGGAGACCATCAAGGAAATCTTGGCGAGTCTGATCTACTTCTTTCTGAGTTGCAGCGATGATGTCCCACTTTTCAGCAGGAATACGCATGTCATTTTTCACAATCGACAAACCAGAACGCGTAGCGCCCTTGTAGCCCAAAGCCTTTAATTCATCGAGTAACTCGAGAGTCGCAGGACGTCCGCAATAGTCATGGCAGTCGTGAATTAAATCGCGAATCGCATGCTTGTTCAGGATGAAGTTGTAGAACGGCATACCTTCTTTCATGCTGTCGTTCACGACTAGACGACCTGGCGTCGTTTCAATCATGGTGTCTTTCTTTAGCGCACGCGGCTTTTCGCTGTGAGCTGCTTGCACAACCATGCCAGCTGGGAACACCACGTTAACACTAGAGTGTGTCTCTAGGTGACCCGCTGAATACGCTTGAAGAACTTCGCTGTGTGAGCTATAGCATCCTGCAACGCCAACAGAATCTTCGGTCCATTCGTTAAGAGCTTCGACACGCATCGTTGTCATGTAATACAAACCAAGGATGATATCTTGGTGAGGAGAAATGATTGGCTCGCCATTTGACGGTGAGAACACGTTGTTGGTTGACAACATCAAAGTCGACGCCTCAACCTGCGCCTCATAAGACAACGGCAAGTGAACGGCCATCTGGTCACCATCGAAGTCGGCGTTATAGCCAGGGCACATTAATGGGTGCAGCTGAATCGCATTACCCTCGATGAGAACCGGCTCGAATGCCTGCATACCCATACGGTGCAAAGTAGGCGCACGGTTTAGAAGAACTGGGTGCCCAGTAATTACTTTCTCGAGGATGTCCCATACAACTTCTTCGCGACGCTCAAGCATCTTCTTAGCAGCCTTGATTGTTTCAGCAAGACGCTGCTCTTTTAGGCGACGAATAATGAACGGCTGGAACAATTCAAGCGCGATTACTTTCGGCAGACCACATTGGTGTAGCTTAAGTTCTGGACCAACAACAATTACGGAACGCGCTGAGTAGTCGACACGCTTACCCAACAAGTTCAAGCGAAAGCGACCTTGCTTACCCTTGATCATGTCAGTCAGTGACTTAAGGGGTTGGTTAGATGTACTTAGCACCTGACGCTTGCAACGACCATTGTCGAACAATGCATCGACAGACTGCTGCAACATACGCTTTTCGTTACGGATGATAACTTCTGGCGCGTTAAGTTCGATTAGGCGCAACAAACGGTTGTTGCGGTTAATCAAACGACGATAAAGATCGTTCAAGTCAGATGATGCAAAGTTGCCTGAATCGAGACGCACGAGTGGGCGCAATTCTGGCGGAATCACAGGAATAACATCCATGATCATCCATGAAGGATCATTTGGCGAGTCGCGCAGCATCTCGACTGTACGCAGGCGCTTAATGATGTCGGCAAGACGTTGCTTAGAAGTGCAATTTTTCATGCCTTCGCGCAACTCTATAGCCTTACTCTCGAGGTTTAAACCCTCAAGCAAATCGCGGACGGCTTCTGCGCCCATCTTTGCCACAAGTGATGTTCCGTGCTGTACACGGGCACGACGGTATTCGTCTTCAGTTATTAACTGACATTGCTTATAGTCAGATTCTCCGGGATCGGTAACTACGTAATCCTGAAAGTAAACCACGCGCTCAAGCTCAGTCTTCTTCATGCCCAACAAATTGCCGATGCGTGAAGGAGTAACAGAGAAGAACCAAATGTGAACCACCGGTGCAGCCAAAGTGATATGGCCCATACGCTTGCGGCGCTCACGCGATGTTGTAACTAGGACACCACACTTATCACAAGTAATACCAAAGTGCTTCTGACCTTTATACTTACCGCAAGCACATTCGTAATCGCGCTCAGGGCCAAAGATTCGCTCACAGAACAAACCATCTTTTTCGGGACGGAATGTACGGTAGTTAATGGTTTCTGGTTTCTTAACTTCGCCGAATGATGCCTTACGGAATTCTTCGGGTGAGGCTAGGCAGATTGACACGGACAGTTGGTCAGAGTTGTAATCACGCGCAGATTTCTCTGCATTTACTGCCTCTTCGACTGGTGTTGAATTTGTTGTTGTTTCACTCATTGTGTAATCCTTTATTAGTTAACCTCAGGTGCGTCAAGTTGAATATTTAGACCGAGACCACGGATCTCGTTCATTAACACCTCGAATGACACTGGCGTGCCTGGCTCGAGAATGTTCTTACCTTTAACCATTGATTCGTAAATCTTGGTACGACCGTCAACATCGTCAGACTTAACGGTTAGCAATTCTTGCAGCAAGTACGCTGCACCATAAGCTTCGAGAGCCCAAACTTCCATCTCGCCGAGACGCTGACCGCCAAAGCGCGCCTTACCACCAAGAGGTTGTTGCGTAATCAAGCTGTAAGGGCCCGTCGAACGCGCGTGAACCTTAGCGTCAACCAAGTGGTGAAGCTTCAGTGTGTACATGTAACCGACACAAACATTTTGCTCGAAAGGCACGCCTGTACGACCATCGAGAAGAGTACTTGCACCATCAGTGCGCATACCTGCGGCAGTAAGGGCCTCTTCGATTTGCTCTTCAGTTGCACCATCGAAAGGCGCGGTGTAAGCGCGGAAACCGCCTTTCATCGCTGCAATGCCTAAGTGCGTTTCTAGAACCTGCCCAACGTTCATACGCGAAGGCACGCCTAATGGGTTAAGAATAATATCAACAGGAGTTCCGTCTTCGAGGTACGGCATATCTTCTTCATGAAGAATAGTCGAGATGACACCCTTGTTACCGTGACGACCAGCCATCTTGTCACCAATAGACAAGTTACGCTTTGTCGCTGTGTAAATCTTGACCATTTCAAGAACGCCGTTCGGCAAATCGTCGCCCCGTGATAGGCGGCTAGACATTTTCACTTTCCAGGCCTCCTTATCCTCAATGCGATTCATATGAGCACGCACGATTTCTTCAGCCTTAGAGCGACGCGACGGATGGTCGAGCGACTCAGGGAACGCCTTCAACGATTCGCGAATGCGCTGCAAATCACCGAATAAACTTGCTTCGGTAACAGCCATCAACTTCTTCGTAGATGGATCTTTCATCTTTGAACCAACGTATTCGTTGAGGTCATCGATACAGCGTTGTAATTCGCGACGCAACACAGCATCGTACTCGTTCTCGAAAGAACGAATCTTCTCGTGTGCTTCGCGACGCTCGGTCGCAGTCATGTTTACCTTACGACTAAACTTCTCAGCGCCGATTACAACACCGCGCACACCAGCAGGAAGCTTAGATGAAACGTTTTTAACATCTTCACCAGCGCGACCAAAGATAGCATGCAACAAACGCTCTTCTGGCGTGAGTTCCGTCTTTGACTTAGGAGCAACCTTGCCAACAAGAATATCGTTTGGCCCAACACGAGTGCCAATGCGCACCATGCCGTCTTCATCGAGATTCTTCAATGCGCGTTCACCGGCATTAGGAATATCACGAGTGAACTCTTCTTTACCAAGTGTTGTCTCGCGAATTTCAGCAGTATAGCTATTGATGTGCACAGAAGTGAACGCATCGTCTTTAACCAAACGCTGAGATACGATAATCGCATCTTCATAGTTGTAGCCTTCCCATGACATAAACGCCACAAGCAGGTTCTTACCGATAGCGAGCTCGCCCCTATCCGTAGAAGGACCGTCTGCAATCACCTGATTCTTCTTTATCTTTTCACCCACGCGCACGAGAGGTCTTTGATTCAGACAAGTGTGCTCGTTAGTACCCTCGAACTTACGCAGGATGTAAGGCTCCGGATCGCCCTCGATGCGGATTTGCATAGCATCGACGTACTCGACAGTACCAGCTGCTCGTGACTTCACGACCCAACCAGAGTTCTGAGCTACGGCGCGCTCCATGCCTGTGCCAATTAGTGGCGGCTCTGTAGCAATGAGTGGCACCGCCTGGCGCATCATGTTAGATCCCATCAATGCACGGTTAGCATCGTCATGCTCAAGGAACGGAATCAACGAAGCCGAGATACCCAATATTTGAGCAGGGTCAACGTCTAGATACTGAATTTCATTGCGTGGCAACAAAGCAAAATCGCCCTGATGGCGCGACATAACCATTCCGTTATCGTCAGTGATCAGGAAACCCTTACCATCGACGTTAGAGTCGGCCGGAGCGAAGATACAGCTGTATTCTTCGTCGGCACGCACATAGGCAACCTCGTCGGTAATTTTACCCTTCTTAACAGTACGATAAGGAGTCACCAAGAAGCCGTAGTTATCCACCATCGCAAATAGCGCCAATGATGAAATCAAACCAATGTTAGCGCCCTCAGGTGTTTCAATTGGGCACAAACGACCATAGTGAGAAATGTGAACGTCACGCTCTTGGAAGCCAGCACGCTTACGGTTCAAACCACCAGGCCCCAAAGCAGACAAGCGGCGCTCGTGTGCAAGTTGAGAAAGTGGGTTCGTTTGGTCAACGACTTGAGATAGTTCGCCGCGAGAGAAGAACTGGTCAATCGAAGTACTGAAAGGCTTAGCGTTAATTAACGCGCGCGGTGTAAGCGATTCTGGATCTTCTTCTTGCGACATACGGTCAACTACCGCGCGAGAAACTTTTAACAAGCCCTTGCGGAAATCGTCACGAGCCATCTCAGCAATCGTGCGAACACGACGGTTACCCAAGTGGTCAATATCATCAATTTCGCCACGGCCCGCACGCAACTCGATCAAGTACTTAACGGTATCGAGGAAGTCCTCTATCTGCAGAGTACGTGGGCCATTATTAGCCTCATCAGGACGGCGGAACTTACGACTGATACGGAAGCGACCAACCTTGCCTAGACTGTAACGCGCCTCGTTGAAGAAACGATCTTGCAACAATTCGCGAGCCTTCTCTAACTGCACCGGGTTGCCCGGACGCAACTTAGCATAGATAGCGGATAAAGCTTCTTCGTGGTTACTAGAAGTATCTTCTTTCAAAGAGTTGATAATCAGTGGATCTTCTGGATCTACCAACAAATCGAGCTCGGTCAAGGCAGAGCCAGCAATGTGCTCGGCTATTTCTGCTGTGATAACCTGGCCAGACTTAACCCACTCTTCTCCAGTACGCGTATCGCGGATTTGCTCTAGAGCAAGACGACCTTCGATTTCTGAAGCGAACTTAGCCTTTGAGCCCTTCTTAGGGCGAACAACTTTTTCGACACCGTAAAACAATGCCAAGAGCTGGCCATCGCTGCCCCACTCTGGATTTAGTGCACGCAACAAAGTTAAAGCACTAAACTTGCCCTGCTGGTCAATACGCACCTGCAGGGCGCCCTTACCGGACACCATGAAGTCAACCCAAGAGCCGCGCTCTGGAATGATACGCGCCGTGTGTAGCTTCTTGTCGCCGGATGCGCGATCAAGAGCGAAGTCGATACCAGGCGAACGATGCAGCTGAGCAACAACAACGCGCTCAGAACCATTGACGATGAATTCACCGCCACCCATCATTACAGGAACCTCACCCAAGAATATTTCTTCTTCGATAGTCTGCTCACCTTGGCGCAAAGCCATCTTGACTCGCAACGGGTAAGAGTAGCTATAACGCAACTCACGACACTCGCCAGGAGTGTAACGTGGACGACCTAGAGCATAGCCGCCGTATTCGAGAGCAAGAGTCTTGTCGTGGCTTTCAATCGGAAAGATATCCGTGAACAACGCCTCAAGGCCTTGAACTTTTCTGCGGGAAGCTGGGACATTTAACTGCAAGAACTCATCGTAAGAACGAGTTTGCAAGTCAGAAAGCCCTGGAAGTAGAGAATCATCTCTACTAGCGAAGGAGCGGTAATCGCGAACTTCAAAGTCAGCGATATTTTTATTATTGGTGGTCATCCGGAAGCACCTGGCACAGGTTTTGGGGAGAAAAAGCGTGCTGAATACTACGAACGAAATAACGTTCGCAGTGAACTTTGCTTAAGCAAAGCAATGCCGTGGGGTAACGGCAGAGAATCCGCGATCACTTTCGCCATCTAAACAGCGAAAGTGATTTGCGGTATAGCTATTAAAAGCCAAAAACGTATTAAGCAAGCTTGACGGTTGCGCCAGCCTCTTCAAGTGTTGCCTTAAGCTTTTCAGCATCGGCAGTGGGTACACCTTCTTTAATTGCCTTTGGAGCACTCTCTACGAGTTCTTTGGCTTCTTTAAGACCTAGGCCTGTGATTGCACGGACAGCTTTGATCACTGGGATCTTCTTGCCACCATCGCTCTCAAGGATTACGTCGAATGAATCTTTAGCCTCTTCGCCTGCTGCATCATCACCGCCACCAGAGGCGGCAGCAACAGCAACAGGAGCAGCAGCTGAAACTCCCCAACGCTCTTCAAGAGCTTTGACGAGGGCAGCAGCCTTACCAATTGGCAATGCGTCTAGAGATGCGAAAATAGCTTCTAGATCTGAGTCTAGCTCTACAGTGTTTGTTTCTTCTGACATGATTTTATGTGTTGTTTAAATCGTTGATTGATTGTTGTGGACGCAACCGCTATTCAGCAGATTCGCCCTGATCGACACGTGCCTGGATAGCGCGCGCCAAAGATGTAGGAACCTCGTTAAGAATCGAGGCTAGTTGACGCGGTGTACCCATGATTGTGCCACAGATTTGACCACGAAGAGTGTCCTTGTCGGCCATGCCGGCAATAGAAGCAGCTTCGTTAGCGTTCATAGTTGCGCCATCAAGAACAGCAGCACGGTATTTAACCTTACGTACCGTTGCTTTCTTCCAGAGAATTTCGATTCCTTTAGCAGCGTTGATCGTCGACTCGGTGTCCCCCACAAGGATGCCACACATGCCAGACCAAGAGTCTTCATCGAATTCAATACCTGCCTGCTTGAGCGCCACCTTAGCAAGGCGGTTCTTAGTAACACGTAGCTGGGCACCGCTTTCGCGGACCTTACTACGTAGCTCTTGAGACTCTTCAACTGTTAGGTTTTCCATACTCAACAACACCAAGCCTTCTTTTCCAGAAAACTCTGCGCCGTATGTACCGACCATCCATTCATTAAGATTACTTACCATTTTTTATTATCCTGAATCCTAAGAGTTATGAGAAGTTAACTTTGAGCCCAGGACTCATTGTTGAAGATACTGAAACTGTGCGGAAGTATGTACCACGCGCAGAAGAAGGACGCATCGAGCTAACCAAATCAAGGAAAGTGCGAGCATTCTCTTCTAGCTTATCAGCAGAGAAAGAAAGTTTACCAACCGGCACTTGAACGTTGCCAGCGGAGTCGACGCGGAACTCAACCTTACCAGCCTTGAACTCGCTAGTCGCCTTTGCAACATCTGGAGTTACAGTGCCCGATTTAGGCGAGGGCATCTTACCTTGTGGCCCAAGCGTGCGGCCCAACTTACCAACGACACGCATCATAGCCGGATGAGCAATTACAATATCGAAGTCCGTCCAGCCGCCTTCGATTTTTGCACCCAACTCGTCGCTGCCAACCTCAGTCGCGCCAGCAGCTTTAGCAGCTTCGGCAGCATCACCTTCGGCGAAAACAACGATGCGAACATCTTTACCCAAACCGTGAGGCATGCTTACCGCACCGCGCACCATTTGGTCAGATTTTTTAGGGTCAACACCTAAACGCGCAACCACTTCGACTGTTTCGTCGAACTTAGCTGGACGCAGTGTTTTCAAAACAGACATAGCATCCTGCAAGTCATAGACCCTTGAGCTGTCTACTTGCTCTGCATTGTCGCGATAACGTCTACTAATAGCCATATTACTTAACCTCCAAGCCCATTGAGCGGGCAGTGCCTTCGATAATGCGCATAGCAGCCTCTACGGATGCGGCATTAAGGTCAGCCATTTTTGTTTCTGCTATTTCGCGAACCTGATCAGAGGTTACTGAGCCAACAATCTGGGTACCCACTTCGCCAGCACCTTTCTCGACGCCTGCGGCCTTCTTTAGAAGTACAGCTGCAGGAGGTGACTTGTATTCTAGCGAGAAACTACGGTCGTCATAGACCGTGATAACCACCGGAATAATCATGCCACGCTTATCTTGCGTTGCAGCATTGAACTGACTAACGAAATCGCCAATTGGAACGCCTGCTGCGCCCAATGCAGGGCCTACAGGCGGCGCAGGAGTTGCAGCACCCGCTGGGCACTGTAGCTTTAACTTGTTTATTATTTTTTTTGCCATTTTTTATCCCTCCCACGAATGTGGTGAAAACGGGTTAGCCAATGAGGCGTTTAATTAGGCTCGACGTGCCAATGATCAATCTGAACACTGGTCGAACGGCCAAAGATTATAACTGAAATGGTCAGTTGCCCGCGGGCATCATCGATTTCTTCTACGTTTCCGTCAAAGCCCTCGAAAGGACCTTCTTTAATGCGTACGGAATCACCGACTTTGATCTTCACAGCCATGCGCGGCGATTCGGCTGTATCGTTAACACGGTCAAGTATCTCTTTGATTTCCTCGGGAGACATTGGCAACGGTGGCTTCTGCCCACCGACAAAGTCGCCAAAGCCTTTCGACTCGTGAAGTGTGAACCAAACCTTTTGATCTGCCTCTGTCTGAGGAACCTCTGCTCCACCCCAATCTCCAAGATCTGCCTGGATGACACAGTAACCAGGGAACATCTTGCGAGTAACAATTTTCTTCTTGCCGTTCTTTATCTCTGAAATCTGCTCAGCAGGTACCAAGACTTCCGGGATGCGCTCTTCTAGAGCAGCAGCCTTAACGCTGCGCTCGATATTTTCACGAACCCAGTCTTCGCGGTTAGTCAACACGCGCACGATGTACCACTCTTTAGCCACGCAGGTCACCCCACAGAAGAATATCGAAGATGCGACCTAACGCAAAATCGGAGAATGCCAAAAAGCCCATCATGATGGCTACAGTAAACACAACCACAATAGAAGAATTAGTTGCGTCTTCGAATGTCGGCCAGGTCACCTTATTCATCTCTTGCTCGACCTCTATCAAATGCTCGGCGGTTGATTCGCGACCCAAGTATTTCATTAACAAGAAAGCTGATACGAGAAACACACCCGCTGCAACAGCGAATGCCCCTGAAAGACGAATGCCCAATAATGGCACCACATCAAAGCCGGCAATAATTGGTCCGCGCAACGACTCGACGCCAGCGAGAGTGCCACTCAAAGAGTAACAACCAAAAAACAACATGCCAGCACTCAACCAAAAGGCTGTTTGGCGGGCGTTACGTCCTTCGTCTGGCTTGTAGCTGTATAACATTACTAGAGTTTCTTTTCGCGGTGAGTAGTGTGACTACGGCAAAACTTACAGAACTTGCTTTTTTCGAGCTTGTATTCTGCGCGTGCCTTCTTGTCTGTAGTGTAGTTACGGTTTTTACACTCTGTACACTCAAGGAAAACGTGTCGTTCTTTGTTCTTCATTACTAGTGTGTTTGGTTATTGACCCCTACCGAAAAGGTAGAGGCCAATGATTGTTGTCGATTACTCGACGATCTTCGCTACGACACCAGCACCAACAGTGCGGCCACCTTCACGAATAGCAAAGTGAAGCTGCTCTTCCATTGCAACTGGAGAAATTAGCGTAACAGTAACCTTCACGTTATCGCCTGGCATAACCACGTCGACACCATCAGACAACTGAATTGAGCCAGTTACGTCTGTTGTACGGAAGTAGAACTGCGGGCGGTAACCAGTGACGAATGGCTTCTTACGGCCACCCTCGTCTTTAGTAAGCACGTAAATCTCTGTTTCGAAAACAGTGTGCGGAGTGATAGATCCCACAGCAGCCAAAACTTGACCGCGCATGACGTCTTCTTTCTTAATACCACGAAGCAAGATACCAACGTTATCGCCGGCTAGTCCTTCGTTAAGTGTCTTCTGGAACATCTCGACACCCGTACAGGTTGTCTTTACGCTCTCACGAACGCCAACGATTTCGATATCGTCACCAACATTCACTTGCCCCTGCTCGATACGGCCGGTTACTACAGTACCGCGACCTTCGATAGAGAACACGTCCTCAACAGGCATCAGGAATGGCTTGTCTAGGTCACGCACTGGTTCAGCGACATCTGCGTCAATTGCATCAGCAAGAGCCTTCATGCACTCGAAACGTGGGTCGTCTAAAGAAGCACCTTCTTGTGCAGCCTCTAACGCCTTAAGAGCAGAGCCCTGAATGATGGTAACATCGTCACCTGGGAAATCGTACATTGAGAGAAGCTCGCGCATCTCCATTTCAACTAGCTCTAGCATCTCTTCGTCGTCTACCATGTCACATTTGTTCATGAAGACCACCAAGCTAGGCACGTTAACCTGCTTAGCAAGAAGGATGTGCTCACGCGTCTGAGGCATTGGGCCATCAGTCGCAGCTACCACAAGAATGCCGCCGTCCATTTGAGCTGCACCTGTGATCATGTTCTTCACATAGTCAGCGTGACCCGGGCAGTCAACGTGTGCGTAGTGACGATTTTCAGTCTCATACTCAACGTGTGCCGTTGAGATAGTGATACCGCGCTCGCGCTCTTCTGGTGCCTTGTCAATCTGATCAAACGCCATAGCTTTAGATCCTGTAGCCAAGGACAAATAACCGGTGATCGCAGCAGTAAGGGTTGTCTTTCCGTGGTCAACGTGGCCGATTGTGCCAACGTTTACGTGCGGCTTAGTTCTTTCGAAAACTTCTTTTGCCATGGTATTATTAGACCGCTTTCGCGGATTTTGTTTAGTGTTAGTTGTTTAGATTGTGTTCAAAGACCGACTAGAGTCGAACTTTGGTTCAGTAATGGAGCTACTGACGAGATTTGAACTCGTGACCTCTTCATTACCAATGAAGTGCTCTACCCCTGAGCTACAGTAGCGTGTGGATGGAGCGGGTGAAGGGAATCGAACCCTCGCAACCAGCTTGGAAGGCTGGGGCTCTACCACTGAGCTACACCCGCTTGGGTTGGTGGGGAGAAGAGGACTTGAACCTCTGTAGGCAGAGCCAGCGGATTTACAATCCGCCCCGTTTGGCCACTTCGGTATCTCCCCCCAAATGAGATTTGAAGCATGCTTCAAAATCGCCCTGGAGCGTAAAAAGAAAGGAACAACTTGCAGTGGTGAAACTGTGGAGCTAGCTAAGGGAGTCGAACCCTTGACCACCGGTTTACAAAACCGGAGCTCTACCACTGAGCTAAGCTAGCGCTTCACACGACAAGCATAAAAAGACAAAGACAGAGTCTTAGTCGATTTGGGTCGGGCATTCTAGCGCAGAAATGTCGTTTGGCCAAGTGTATATGTCAGAGTTTTTCGATAAATCAGAAAATACTTTCTTCATCTCCGATAAAGTGACCTGGGACAGGCGATCGCACAGCACCGAAGCCAGCTCCAGGGCCACCAAAGCCTCGCCAACTACTGCGGCTGCTTCGACAACACAAATGTCACTGCGCTCATACGTAGATTTAGTGGCAGTCATATCGCTTAAGTCTATTGAAGGCAATCCTTTGCGCAAAGTAGGGATGGGCTTAATTATCGCCTCAACAACGACTTGCTGACCATTACTGAGACCCCCCTCAACACCACCTGCATTGTTCGATGAACGTGACACGCCGCCCCACGCTCCAGGGTCGCTAATAATCGGGTCGTGGTACTCAGAGCCGGGGGTCAGATCTGCGTCAAAACCGCTGCCCATAGACACAGCTTTTATCGCTGGAATCGAAGCGATTGCAGCCATCAGCTTAGCATCGAGCCGCTGATTAGCCTGAGAATAAGAGCCTAAGCCAGGAATAACGCCATTTGCACGTACCTGAAAGCGTCCTCCTAGTGAGTCTCCAGCAGCTTTAGCCTCGTCGACCTTGACTTGCCAGGCACCAGTATCTTCATAGCTAACACCAGCTATAGAAAGCACTTGGGACTCTATAGTAACATCAAAATGTGAGAGCAATTGACGCGCCACCTCACCTAAAGCCGTGCGCGCTGCCGTTTCGCGCGCCGAAGCACGCTCAAGAACCGCACGGATATCACGACATTGCAGGCGCTGGACACCGGCCATGTCGACGTGTCCGGGCCGCGGCGCTGCTAAATTCGGCAACTCATCAATACGTGAATCGCTATTTTCAATCAACAAAACCAACGGGGTGCCCAAAGTCACACCATTCTTAAGACCGCTGTAGCAACTCAGCTTATCTTGCTCAAATTTAGAACGCGGACCGCGCCCGTAGCCTTGCCAGCGCCTGGCCAAACCTGCGCGAATCGCATCAAGGTCGAGTGGCAAGCCGGCAGGAAGACCTTCAATAATCGCCATCAAGCCGGGGCCATGGGACTCTCCTGCGGTGCTGTAAGTTAAGCTCATGCCGAAACTATATCGTTAACCTGCGTAATCAATTCTAAAATCACGAAGGGCTTGGCAATAATCCCTTGACATCCGTCGAGTTCTAGAACTTTTAGCGCATCTGGATCGTGCGGAGTTCCGGTCACCAACCAAAAGGGTATTTGCATGCCGGATGCGCTCAAACGAGTAAGCATCGACAATCCCGATTCGCCCGCGCCAAGGTGGAAGTCCATTAGCAATGCATCGAAGGAATCGTCGAGGACCAATTTTGACACCTCTGGCAGCGATCCAGTGGCAACCACTTCAAACTTGGCGTACTCGAACGCCATCGTCATCAACTGACACATCCCCGGATCGTTATCTACAATTAATATTTTTTTCATTATTGTTGAGGTGGCACGTCAGACCAGGTCAGTTCGCAGAACGGCAAATCTAATTGCACGGCACCATGAGCAAAGGTCACCCGCTGGCGACGTTGGTCAATTTTAGTAACGATCACCGTCTCGCGCAACTTCGGCACATAAACGCGACTGCCTTTCCGCAGGCTCTTAGTGAAGTCTCTCCAACGTTTATTCAACGAAACTTTTTCAAGCAAAGCAACCACTTTGGACGCCAACTGCGGGTCGCCATGCTGTTCGACTACTTTCATTAACTCTGCATAATGTACCCTAAACAGCTCTTCAGCCTCGTTTTCGCGCAATTGCTGGCGTCGCAGAGATTCTGCTTCTGACGCTGCAAGCTCACGCGCCACCTGTTGAATGCGGATTTCTTCACGGCTCGCATCTTTGCGCATCACTTCTGCCTGGCGTCGAACTTTACCAACGTCAGCGAGCAAACGCTCCGCCTTGCCGCCACGAGTAGCAAGTTGCTGCGCCCTAGCTAATAGTTTTTTGCTAATACCTAATCCTTCGGCGACTTCAATGGCATGCGAAGCACCCGGGACTCCGACCAGTAACTTGTAACGCGGCGCAAGATTGCTTGGATCAAATTCCATTGAGGCATTTTCAGCACGCTCTATGTCGAAACTAAACAGCTTGAGTTGCCCAAGATGAGTATTCGCAATGCTCATGCACCGCGACTCGAGTAGCTCTTCTAGCACCGCCTGACCTATTGCAGCACCCTCTTCGGGGTCGGTACCTGTTCCGAGTTCATCAAGCAACACTAGCGAATTAGCGTCGACATCTTCCAAGATTTGCTTAATGCGCATCAAGTGACCCGAGAATGTGGACAGCGAGTTTTCTAGAGATTGCGCATCACCCAGATCAGCAAAAATACTACTTACTAGTGGCACCTTGCTACCGGCAGCAACACAGATTGGCAAGCCACAGTTCGCCAGCCAAACCGACAAGCCTACGGTCTTCAAAACTAAGGTTTTACCGCCAGTATTCGGACCCGTTACTACCAATAAATCGTAATTGCTGCCTAGGCTTAAGTCTAAAGGTACAACTGCGTCAAAACCAAGCTGCCTCACCAACAGTGGATGGCGTGCTTGATGCAAACTTACGCCAGCATCGCGTTCGACTAAGTCGGGATAAACAGCCTTAATCTCTAGAGCCCAGCGCGCACTTGCCAAAGCGATGTCAACCGTGCAAATAATTTCATTCAGCATCAATAAGTCAGGCTTACGACGCAGCACAGCCAAACTCAAATCGCGGAATACCTGCTCTTCAATGCGTTTAATGTGAAATTCAAGCTCGGAGATTCTATTGCTAATTTCGATGATCGCAGTGGGCTCAACAAAAATCGTATCGCCTGACTGCGAGCGCTCATGGATGGCTCCGCCCGCTCTGCCAGCGTGCGTAGTTTTCACCGCCAGCAACAATTTGCCGACGCGTTGCACGGGTTGACGCTGCTGCAGTATTCCCTTGTTATGCATAGACTCGGCGATGGAATCAAACTTTTTACTGCGCTGCGAAGTAAGCTTTTGAATGTCGCTACGCAACTGCGGAAGTTTGGCATCGGACTCGTCACGTACGCGCCCGCGCTCATCAACGGACTGACGGATGAATTGTGCCAGGTTTGCGGTGTCAGGCCCCGCAACAATCAGCTTGTTCAACGCGCGGTAGTGATTGCGGATTTTCGCCCAGGCCTGTAGCTGCATATTGCGCTCAAAAGTCTCGCAAGCATCAATCAACTCGTCACCCGACAAAGCACGTTGTTCGCAATGAGCAATCACCACGCGCAGGTCAATACAGCGCGCAAGATTGGGTGGACACTGATTATCCATTGCCGCCATTACCTCAACTCCATAGTCGCGACGTAAGTTCGCATCCGCACCATCATGCATCTCGATGCCAAGCACAGCCTCTTTGCCAACCTGAGTGGCTGCCGACTGGGCAAGCCATGCAAGCACGGGGCGGTATTCAAGGAGGTCAGCAGACATGAAGCTCTGATTTTAACAGCGCGAGCCTAGCTGAAACATCACCAGCAAAAGCATAGAATAATGACGTGGAAGTAACCCCAATCTCCGAACTGCAACCCATCAGTGCCAACATCCTCGATGCGGTGGGCAACACACCATTGGTGCGCCTACCTGCCGGCTTCGATCCAGAAGTAAAATGTGAAGTCTTACTCAAGCTCGAGTTTATGAACCCTAGTGGTTCGATCAAAGACCGTATCGCCCTGCATATGGTGCGCCAAGCAGAGAAATCAGGCGCATTAAAAAAAGGCGGTCGCATTGTCGAGTGTTCCTCTGGAAACACCGGCGCGGGTTTAGCAATGG
>CAWWAN010000004.1:0-23258 GCA_963934925.1 uncultured bacterium
AAAGTGGTCTTTATTTCTATTTCCACCACCTCGGCTTCTCCTTCTCCTTCTTCTTCTCCTTCTTCTACCTTTATTTTTGCGCCCATCTTCTGCAGGGTGTCGGCTTTTAGCTTTGGCAAGAAGGCTAGCGTATAAACGCCAGGCTCGAAGTCGTAACCGCTGAGTTTGACGGTGCTAGTGAGGGTTCCGATAGGGTAAAAGTAGCCATCTTTTATAGCTTCTTTTTCAATCTTCGACACTGAAGGGTGCGAGCCAGAGCTAAACGGGTCGTGCAATGGTGTAATACTAATGCCGCTGTATCTGCCAAGTACAGCGTACTCACTAGGCAGAATTGGTTCGATCAAAGGCTTCTCAGGAGATTTGCGCATCATCTCAACCTTCGATATGTCAGTCCAGCTATGCTTTTCGAGCCCGATAGTCTTAGGGAAGTCCAGCAATCGCTGTGGGTTACCGCCAATAATCGAGGATTTAATTTTTGGCGCTGCTGCGTATGCCGCATCTCGACAAGGCTGCTCACTAGCTGCAATACGGAAACCAACAACAGGCACGGCTGCCTCACGCGAAAAAGCAATACGTGAATCAACGCGACAATTGATACCCGGATTCATGTAGGACCCACCTTTTAGGATTATCCGTGACGGATCCCATACGGGCGCAGGGTACATCACTTTGTTGTCTTTTTTCTTTTCGCCTTTGATAGTCACTTTGAACGACTTAAAGCCATCAAGTTTGTTGGCAGAAGTGTCCGTGAACTCATGCACCTGACCCGACATATCAAGAACTCCATATGGAGAAGCATTACCTGGGAACATGCCCACGGGCAGTCGCTTCACAGCAAAGATGTTCGGCTTGGTCGCGATGTGACCGACGATGGCGCGATTGAATTCGTTGCCAAAAGGATATTCGTTTGCAGTGTCGCCACGCGCCGCACGTACCCATTCGAATTCAGTAGGCATACGCACTCCGGCCCAACGGCAATACTCTTGCGCTTGATTGAAATTTACAAACACGACCGGTTCAAGCGCGCTGCTGGATGGCATGTTCCATTCGCGGCCTTCGTCTTGCCAGTGAGCCTTCCACCATTTGGCTTGGGCTGCTTCATCAAACTTGTAGCCTGGGCCTTCGAGTTCAACGCCTTCTTTAATAATCGCTTGACGCAAGTCTTTGTCAATTGCCGCCCACAAGGGGGGTGGTGTCGCATTTGTATCTTCAACAAAGGCAAGATACATTTCGTTGGTGACTAAGGTAGGGCTTATAAAGAAGCCGTCGACGAACTGAGATTGGCGAGGGCACTCGCCAGCGTAAATATCGCCTTCGAGCGGCTTTTCGACAATACGCTCGATAGTCATTTCTATTTCAGCACCAATAGTCGTTTGTCCACCAGGTACGGCGACAAAACCATTGAATTGTTGCGGAGCCTGCGCTAGCGCAATTACGGAGAGTGTCAGTGAAAACAGCATTACAAAAGGGGGGGGCATGTATTGAGGGTCATGTAATTTAGCGAATCTTCGCTAAATAGCCAAATGAAGTTTTTGCTAGCGAGAATTCGCCATTTGTATAGACTGTGTTCCCTCCGTGGTTTCACATAACTCTCGTGATTAAACAACAAATCTCAACTATCATTGACCAGCAGTTTGCTGGTAAACGCCTCGATAAAGTGGTTGTAGAGCTATTTGATGGCGCATATTCGCGCTCCCGCCTCTCCGCATGGATACGCGATGGTCTAGTCACTATCGACGGTGAATCCGTGATGAAGCCGGGTCATAAGCTGGAAAACGGCAAAAAACTGGAGCTAACGGTGCCTGAAGCCGAAATTCCTGAGCCCGGATCTCTCCTTGAGCCGACAATCATCTATGAGGACGAGTTGTTTGCGATCATTAATAAGCCTGCCGGATTGCCCATGCATGCTAACAGTGTCGGCGACACCCAAATGTGCGTTTCAAATTGGTTAGTCGCAAAATATGGCGATAATTTGCCAATTTGCCAAGGTAAAGAGCGACCAGGTATCGTCCACCGCCTCGATAAAGAAACTTCCGGAGTGTGCATCGTTTCTTTTGATGAAGAAGCTTTTGTTCACCTGCAGCAGCAATTCGCCGCGCGTACAGTCGAAAAAGAATATCATGCCATCTCCTATGGTGTGCCACGATTCAAGTCAGATTGGATTGAGAAGCGCCTCAAAGCTGACCCACGCAAGCCAACGCGAGTAACGACTACCGAATTGACTGGGCCTGGCACTCGTGATGCACTTAGCTACTGGGAAGTTATAGAATACTTTTCAGATACATGTTTGTTGCGCATCAAGCCGTCGACGGGGCGTAAGCACCAAATCAGGGTTCATCTGTGTTCAGTTGAATTACCAATTGTTGGTGATCCGATTTATCGTGCTAAGAATTACGGCGCTGGTCTCTTACCGGAAGATAGCCCATTGGTTATGCGAACATTACTGCACGCATACCGCATTCAATTTACTCACCCAAGAACCAACGAGAAAGTTGAGTTTTGCGTAGACTATCCGCAAGAGATGCAAGACCTCTTGACGCATTTAAGAAGCACCAATGTATAAACATATTGTTATCATCGCTTTAAGCGTATCACCCGCCTTTGCACAGCAGGGTGGTGAGATTATCGGAGAATCACCATTTACGGCTGGCACATCAGGTGCGTCAGTGGGCTCTGGGCAATCCGTATTGGATGCTTCGTCTAATCCGTCTACATTAATATTGGTCTTTGAAAATCTACGTGATCCAAGAAGCCCCAACCGTTTTGAATCAGCTTTGAGAGCTGTTCATTACAATACAGAAATGGTTACTTCAAAAGGGCAAAACCTTGCTCTTGATTTGCCAATTGGGATAGGTCCTTGGTTAGGCTATGCTTCTTCGGTAGGAAGTAATGGGGCCTGGGGTATTAACTTTCAGCCAACGGTAGCAGGTAATTTTTCTACTGTTCGTAATACAACACTCAATCTTGTCCGAGAGGATCCGTTTGACCCCGATTCTCCTCTTGTGGAATCTATGGTGCCGCAAAATAGTTCTCTCTTGCAATTAGCTCTTGAGCCTACGTATAGTGTCCGAGTCGCACCTAACTTAGCTTTAGGGCTTGGGGCTTCAATCAGAAACACCTCTTTTGCGATGCAGTCGGCGACAGAGGTCTCTTTCGATACGCTCCAAGGCTCATTTGATGTCGGAATTCCTGGCTTTGATACTTGGGCAGATTTTTTTACAAGCCCAGCAATTGGTGGTGCGGGCGGTGGATTCCAAACTAACTTTGATGCTAGCGCGAACTCATCTGTTCCTACTGCATTCCTGAAGTTAGGCGCAACGTATTCGACTCCTAAAGGAGGAAGCATAGGTGCTTGGTTTCGCCCGGCATCAACTTCTACAGATATGGAGGGTCATATAGATGTTGATATGCGTGAGGACTTAGGTGTATTTATTGATGTGCTAGACGACCAAGGTGTTTCCTTAGGAATAGATAATGAACTCACCTCAGGATATGACCTAACTATTGCTGACATTAAGTTTCCCGCACAAATAGGTTTCTCATATTCCTCTCCTTCCAAAGATGCAACCCGGTGGCATGGGAAAGCAGTTTATACCCAATGGAGTAAAGCACTTTCTGGCTGGGTGGCTGGACTTACAAACCCTACAAACCCAGAATTTATTGACTTTATCGGTGGAGACGGCTCTATAGCGATTGATATGGGAATGCAATGGCAAGACACTCTGGCAATATCAATTGGCTATGAGAAGGATTTCTCTTTTGATATCACAGAGTGGGGGGATGCATACCGGAAAGTCCATGACTACACTTTTCGAAGTGGAATAGGTTGGTCTAATAATCCTGTTGCTGGCTCCGCCATGGGCGGCCTGACACCATACAATAAATTACATTTAGCTTTTGGCTTTAGCGCTTGGTCTAGCGCGAGCAACCCCCTTGATGTTCATATGGGATTTGTTTTTACACTCCCTGAGAAGTGGACTGCCGGAGAGAGCTCTTTTCTCTCCGACCAGTCTTATGATGAGTATTCTCAATACGGATACTCATTCGTTATTGGTAGCGCGTATTCTTTTTAGTTAGGGGAGTAACTTCTTGCCGCGGATGTCGCCGCGCCATTATTCGTCTCACCGCCTGATAGGTAAACTGTCCCATCGTCCATGGTCACAGCAGCTCCACCTGCATGCGCCTCGGGCATATCATCAGCAGCCGTTAAGGAATTAGTAGCTGGATTGTATGCCCAGGTCTTGTTAATTGGTAGTGGATCGTCAAGCGTTCCAGTCGCTCCACCAATAATGAAAACACTGCCATCTTGCAGGGTAACAACAGCAGGGAAAGCTGCAGTATTGCTGAGATTAGCTGTCCTTGTCGTCGAATTATTTGCTGGGTTGTACACCTCCGTATCATTAAGAGGGCCGATGTTCAGGATGTCGCCACCTCCGCCGCCAGCTATAAAGACACTTCCATTGCCCATTACGGACATCGCGCCCAATGCCCTTTTCTCTTTCATAGAACCGGCATTGTTAAAGCTGTTTGTTGATGGATTGTATATAGAAATATTGTTAGAGAAGTCAGGTATGGATAAGCCAAAAATCGTGACGTAGGTGATTCCTCCTGCAATCATCCACCTTCCATCATTGAGAACAACGGACATCGCGCCCGCTTTAGGCTCCGACATATTGGGCCCATAAACCCATGTGTCGGTTACAGGGTCATAAATCTCGGACGTCTTCAGTGAGGTGCCGAGAAGGTCCGAAATATCTCCTAAATTGTTTGATGCGTTGCCTTCTGAACCGCCGGTTACTATCACACGTCCGTCTGGAAGTAATCGGGCATTTGCGCCTGCTCGGTGCTTAGCCATGTTGGCCGTATAGCTCCATGTGCCTGTTGCTGGGTCGTAAATTTCGCAAGTTCTCAAAATCTTTGTGTAGTAATTACTTCCGCTGCCATAAGGGCCCTGGTTGCCACCAATTACCATAAAGCGTCCGTCTTGAAGTTGCACGACGTTATGGAAAGCACGTGAGTCGTTCATTGTGCCGGGGAGCAAAGTGTGCGTCCCATTTTCTAGGCTGTACTCCCAGGTATTTCCATTTGTTGCAAAAGGGATTGTGGCATCGGTGAGCACAGCAGGCCCGCCTCCACAAGCGAAGACTCTGTCGACACCACCGTTGCCGGTAGAGGAATAACCAATGTATGCTTGAAGAGCAGCACTGACTGGTGCATTACTCTGTGCAGCTTGCCAGCGGTCGCCTGTATTTAGGCTCATAGTGCGCATGTTTGAAAAATTGTTAAACATGCTTGCGCCAGATCCGCCCGCAGGCCATTCGAAGCCCTGCCAGTAAACAGCGCGGTCGAGCATGCTTGGTGACGGCGGAATAGTGATGGTGACCGAAGCAATACCCTGTGCGTTAGATGTTTTCGTGAAGCGTGTACCATTAGCAGCGAGATCTACGCCAACTAGAAGTGAATCGTTAGCGTCACCGGACATTCCGATAAGGGCATTGCTCCCATTATTCGACATTGAAGGAATAATCATGCATCTGGTGCCAGGAGCTACATTTGACAGGGCTAATGTAGTGGGTGCACCAAGTACGTCGCCGTAAGTCATAAGGCGCGATTGTGAAAATGCAGGTGTCGATAAAGCAGCGACAGCAAAGAGGAGGAGAGAGGTTTTCATGTTGAAGGTTTTCTAGGATGAGTAAGGTATTTACTAATATAGCAGAAAACTATACCTCGAGGCACGGGTCACATACCCTCAAACTCGCTTATTCTCGCCCTAAATTCGTCGGGCATGTCAGAGGCTGAGCGCGCTTTTTGGCTCCATACCACCATTACAGCCTCGGCTTCAGCCCAAATAATGTCGGTTAAAGGGCAGTAAAGTCGATATTTCTGGGTGAAAGAGCGATTTCCTAGCTTCGACGTTTGGATAGCCACTTTGACTTGAGCAGACCCCCTGCCGGGCGCAAGAAATCGGATATTGGTCTGCCCGAGCAAGAAATTAAAGTGCTTGGCTAGGTGTAACAGCTCTAAATGCGAGAAATACTGAAATCGCGCCTCTTCGAGTAGGGTTAAGTAGACAGCGTTATTGAGTACGCCTAAGTTGTCTTCGTCAGACCAGCGCGTGTGGCAGTCGGCGATGAAGTTAAATTCAGAGGTAGCGGGTAGTTGCGGGACGTCCATGCTATTATGTTAGGCGAGAGTATAATTTAACGCGATAGAAAGCCATGACGAACATCCTCGGAATTGATCACATTGCCATTGCCGTCGACGATCTCGACACCGCCGCCGAATTATGGGGCACTAAGTTGGGTATGCGTCTCGGAGCGCGTGAAATCATTGAAGCGCAAGGCGTTGAAATTCAAATGGTATACGCTGGCGACACTCGCATTGAGTTAGTCTGCCCCTTAAACGCCGATTCGCCCGTCGCAAAATTTATTGCAAAACGTGGCGCGGGCATACATCATTTGGCGCTTGCAGTTAACGACTGCCAAAGTGCGGTTGACGACTGCAGCAAGCAGGGCGTCCGTATGATTGACGAGAGTGCTAGCGAGGGTTCGCACGGCACTACTATTGCATTTGTGCATCCGAGCTCTATGGGCGGGGTGCTTACCGAATTGGTGGAAGGTGGCGAAGGTTTTAAACATGACAAATAACTCATTTGAACAATTACATCAGATGCGCGCCGAGTCCAAGTTGGGCGGTGGTGAACAGCGCATCGAAGCTCAGCATGCTAAAGGTAAGTTGACGGCTCGCGAACGTATTGATTTACTGCTCGACCAAGGGTCGTTCGAAGAATACGATGCCTTCCGCAGACATCGCTCGTCTAATTTTGGGCTCGATAAGCAACGCCCACTTGGCGACGGCGTAGTTACGGGGACCGGCACTATTGATGGCCGCGCTGTCGCGCTGTTTGCTCAAGACTTCACGGTGTTCGGTGGCAGTTTGGCGGAAGAACATGCAGCGAAGATTTGCAAAATGATGGATATTGCAATGAAGCTTGGTATCCCGATGATTGGTCTTAACGATTCTGGCGGTGCGCGCATTCAAGAAGGCGTGGTGTCGCTGGCAGGCTACTCTGAAATTTTCTTGCGTAACACTCAAGCTTCAGGAGTGATTCCGCAACTGTCGGCGATCATGGGACCGTGCGCTGGTGGCGCGGTTTATTCTCCGGCGCTCACCGATTTTATTTTCATGGTAGATGGCAGCTCTTATATGCATATCACTGGCCCTGACGTGGTTAAAACGGTGACGCACGAAGACGTCACATCGGAAGAATTGGGCGGTGCAACCGTTCACGAACAGGTAACCGGCACCAGTCACTTTACTGCCGATGACGACGCGCAATGTCTAGCTAAACTACGCCGCTTGTTGTCATTCTTGCCTTCGAATAATACTGAAGAAGCGCCACGCGTTGAGTGTGGTGACCCCGTTGACCGTTGCGATGCAGGGCTAGACGCATTGATTCCTGAATCTTCTAATCAGCCTTACGATATTAAGAAGGCCATTAAGATGATTGTTGACGACGGAGACTTCTTTGAAATCCAGGAAGGGTATGCCGGCAACATGGTAATCGGCTTAGCGCGCCTCGATGGCGGCGTGGTTGGCATTGTAGCTAACCAACCCGCAGTACTAGCAGGTGTGCTTGATATTAATGCTAGTGAGAAGGCCGCGCGCTTTGTGCGTTTCTGCGATGCGTTTAATATTCCAATTGTTACTTTTGAAGATGTACCTGGGTTTATGCCGGGGACTCATCAAGAACACGCGGGCATCATTCGTCGCGGCGCGAAATTGCTTTACGCATACTGCGAGGCGACGGTGCCGAAGCTGACGGTCGTTACGCGCAAGGCTTATGGCGGCGCATACTGCGTGTTGTCTTCCAAGCCAACTGGCGGCGACTGGAACGTGGCTTGGCCACAATCAGAGATTGCTGTGATGGGCGCTGCAGGTGCGGCGAAAATTATTCATCGCCGCGAGATTGCAGCAGCCGATGACCCGGTAGCTGCCGAGCAAAGCAAGGTAGATGAATACACGGACTTGTTTGCGAATCCTTACATGGCGGCTGAGCGCGGTTTGATTGACGATGTGATTATTCCGTCGCAGACGCGTCCGCGTTTGTGTCGGGCTTTGGCTTTGTTGCGCACTAAGCGCGTTTCGAATCCTCCGAAAAAGCACGGCTCTATACCTCTGTAACGATGTCGATTAAGAAAATATTAATTGCCAACCGCGGCGAAATTGCGGTGCGTATTCAGCGCTCGTGCCGTGATTTGGGTATTGAGACTGTTGCTATCTACTCCGAGGCTGACCGCAACGCTTTGCATGTGCGTTACGCTAATCAGGCTTACCCTTTGGGTGGTAACACTCCGGCAGAATCTTACTTACGCAGCGATTTGATTATACAAATTGCTAAACAAAGTGGCGCTGACGCCATCCATCCCGGCTTTGGATTTCTAGCCGAGAATGGTCAATTCGCCAATGATGTCAAGGCCGCAGGCTTGCAATTCATTGGGCCAACGGCTGCTGCGATGGCGATTATGGGTGACAAATTGGCTTCGCGGACTGCGATGATTGAAGCGGGAGTACCAGTGGTGCCTGGATCCATAGATGCCGTGGCCGATGCAGATGAGGCGCGTAGCCAAGCGGATGAAATGGGCTACCCTGTGATGCTGAAGGCATCTGCTGGAGGTGGAGGCAAAGGCATTCGCGTGGTACATGCCGCCGGCGAGGTCGAAGCCGCGTTCAATACTGCTTCGGGTGAAGCGCAATCGGCATTTGGCGATGGCCGTATGTACGTTGAGAAATTCGTTGTCAAACCACGACACATTGAAATACAGGTTTTGGCCGATCGCCATGGGAATGTTGTTCACTTCGGCGAGCGAGAGTGTAGCATTCAGCGCCGCCATCAAAAGTTAATTGAAGAAGCTCCGTCGCCGGTCATTGATGAGGCTACTCGCGAGGCAATGGGTAAGGCTGCGGTAGAAGCAGCGACAGCGGTCAACTATGAGTCCGCGGGCACCGTCGAATTCTTGTGGTCGGAAGGCAAGTTTTATTTCTTAGAGATGAATACACGTATTCAAGTAGAACACGGAATTACCGAAGAAGTTTATAGCGTCGACTTGATTGCTGAAATGATTAAGATTGCGCAAGGCGAGAAAGTAGACCACTTAAGAGGGCGCCATCCGCGTGGCCATGCCATTGAAGTACGCCTTAATGCTGAAGACCCAGAGAATAATTTTATGCCTAGCTTAGGCGTGATCGACAATTTGCGCTGGCCTGGCGGGCCGGGTGTGCGTATCGATTCGGGGATATATCCGCTGATGGAGGTCACACCTTATTACGACTCCATGTTGGCGAAGTTGATTGCTTATGGTTGCGACCGCAAGCAGGCTCGCCGCCGCATGCTGCGCATGTTGCAAGAGCTGCATGTCGGTGGCGTGAAAACGTCAGCGGGTATCGCGCTTAATATTTTGCAAAGCACGGAGTTCATTGAGGGCAATTACGACACCGGTTTTCTCGAGCGTTATATGGAAGAAGAGCGTCATCACGGTATTGGCGATGAGGCTCCTGATGATTTAGAAGAAATCGCTGCGATCGTTGCGGCAATGCACCGCCAACGTGCCGGCAAGCGCCGTACGGTTTCATCAACTACTAACTCTGCTAACTCTTGGGTGACTGCGGCGCGCCGCGAACAACACGCACGAGGCCATTAAATGAAGTACTTCCTAGAATCGAAATCAGGACGCACTTTCGAAGTTGAAGTGAACGAATTGGCTGACGAAGCGATGTCTGTCACTATCGATGGTCGGGAAATTTCAGCTGATTTTATCGATGTTGATCGTCGTGGCCAATATGCAGCAGTGCTCGATTGGTGCTCGTTTGCAGCATCTATCGAAGAAACGGACGAGCAGCACTTAACGGTGAATATAGCCGGAGAATCATTCGAGATGACCGCCTACGATGAGCGCGAACGCGCCGCTCAATCCGTCGCAGGCCAAGGCGGCCCCAAGGCTGAATTAATCAAAGCTTCGATGCCTGGCTTGATCATCAGTCTCAGCACTGAAGTTGGGGCAGTATTGCAAGCCGGAGAATCCGTCGCCGTCTTAGAGGCGATGAAAATGCAGAACGAAGTGTGCTGCAAGAATGATGGCGTTGTTATCGAAGTGTTAGTCGCTGTGGGCGACAATGTAGAAGCTAATCAGCCGCTGATACGCTTGGCGCCGCCGCAAGAGAGCTAATCGTTACTTGGTCGCGCAAATCATGCGCGACCATATTTTTCAAGCCAAAGTCGTAAATAACGATTTTGGCTTGTTGCCTTTGATGCTCAATATATTCGCGGACATCTTGCTCATTTTCTTCAAGCGCTGTCATTGTCGGGTACATTAATAAAATATGGCGTACTTCAACTTTTAAATCTGCTGGTGTGGCGCCATCAATGAAGTGCAGTGGCTGAAGTATGTGATAGCCGTACTTGGTAATGAAGGCAGGGGAGTAATCGTTAACACCAGTGGTAAAACTATACAAATCAAAAGGGTGCACGGTTTGCTCGCGCTTAAAGGTGTAGCGCCCATCTGCAGTAGGTGCTTCGGAGTCTTGTGAAAACTGTATAGCGAGTTTCTCGAAATCGTCCCCATTCACAAGTTCAGCGTGGATAGCGGTGATTTGCTGCTCCAGTTCTTTTGCTTCGCTTGCTAAGACGGAATGCATTAACTTTTGCGGAATTAGCGTTACGATGGCACGGCGAATTAGGCTATCCGTTGAGTCTTGACTGCGGTATGTACGGTAATAGTTAACAAGCTCATTTACTTCATCACTGTGAATGTGTCGATCGTTGACGCTGAGCAAAACTCGCGGCGTGATGAATGCCGGCGCAGTGGTTTGTTGGGAAAGGATTAGCAGGAGTGGTATTAAAATCATTGTTTGTCCTCAAAGTATTCTTCTAGGCTGCCACCGAAATTTTCTAAAGACTCGTCGTGGTCAGCGGGCTGTTTTGGCTGGGAAGGATTTCCATGAACGAAGAAGGTAAAGGTTCTCTTCATTATTTCATCAAAGCCTAAACTCGGTGGCGTGCCCGTAGCGAAAACCTGTGACAGCAATTCTTTTTTGTGGCTGAAGAAACAGTAAAGACTTATGGCGATAGCATAGAGTAAAAAACCATACTTGAACCCAAATAAGATAAGCACTAGGCAGAGATAATTCGATATCTTTCCGATGCCGTTAGCCGCATCGACGGGGTTGGTCGCTGCAGAAAAAATTCCGCGCAAAATGCGCCCGCCGTCTAGTGGGAAGATAGGAATTAAATTGCCGAGGCCAATACCCAGATTAATGATCATGACGAGATAAGCCATCTCGTGGTCGATCAAGGCGCAGAGGCCAGCGATGACTAGGTTAGCCAGGGGGCCGGAAGCCGCAACTTTTGCTTCGTTTAGAGGCTGGCGCGAAAGCCCTTCGATGCTAGCCATTCCCCCTAAAGGAGTTATGACGATTTCCTTTACTCTGAGTCCTAGTGCTTGAGCCGCAAAGGAGTGACCAAGCTCATGCACCAATAATGAGGCCAATAAGACCATAATCGCAGCGCTTAGGTCTGGGTTGGCAATCATTAGTGCAGCTAGTAGGATAATTACTAGCGGCGAGATTTTTATGTCTACAGAATTGATGCGACAGCAACGTATTGGTGTTAACATTGCTGTAATGATACGTGTTCTGTGTTGGTTGATGCTAGTCTGTTTCGGGTCTCAAGTCTCGGCGCAAATTTATGCTGTAGATTTTAGTGATCCGAAATTAGCTAAAAAGTATAAAAAACATATTTTTGATTACAGCGGCAAGAGCGTAATATTGGTAGAAATCCGCAGCGGATTTGATTACAAAGCAGATGGGGGTTTGTTGTGGAATAAAGAATCGCGACTAGAATTTTTCATTCAAGATCCATCCGACCCGATGAAGCTCGGTTATGCCATAAACGACGACGGCACCCGGCAAACCAAAAACAAGAAATTAGTCCTTGGCATGGGTGGCGATCGCGTTGCGCGCATGATCACTTTTATGGCTAACGAAAGCTTTTACACTTTGTCTAGAGAGTATCAGCGGCGTATGGATTACTTAGACAATCTCGAGGATCAACAAAAAGAAACAGAGAAGTCGGGGGCCGCATGGATGGCATTCAATGCCTCGCGCCTACGCGAAACGGGAAATTTGCAGCAATGGTTATTTCAAACAGGTTACAATAAGGCTGCGAATAAATTGCTGCGTGATTTGTCGAAGTTACGCAAGTCATCTGAGGCTGCTATGACTGCACGCATTGATTCTGCTATCGCCTCGATTGAAACGATTGAGACTGACCCGAAGCTAGTGTCTGCTGCCAGTGACATCGCGGGTAAAAACATTAAGTTTCTGGCTCAGCAATCACGGCACATAACGATTAAGTACCACGATGGCCTTCAAAGTAATCGCATCTCAGCGTTGCTCGAACTGGGCGAGCGAGCCATCGAGTCATTTCGTACTAAAAACGTCGACCCTTATATCGATGAAAAGTTCTTAGACAAAATACCTGACGGCGTGTTCCTCGAGTTCTTTTTTAGTACCGATAGCCAAGTTCACCAAGAAAAGTTCTGGGAAGAGTATTACGGCTATGGCTGGGGAGACCCAACACGAAAAGCCGAGCGCCTACAAAGCTCAGGTACTGGTGCGCAGCAGGGCAAGCTAAAGATTTCATATTGGCGTATTGACGACCAGGCTGACCTTGAAGGAATCGTCGTGCATCAGCTTGGTCACCAGTTGGCACGGCACCACTATGGCATTTTCGGTGACACTCAAGACTGGCTTGAAGAGGGCTGTGGTTACGATTTGTCGTTTAGCTTGTTAAACCGCAATAACGTGACTTGCAAGTCTTTCGAACCGCCTAAAACATCCGAAGGAACAGTTGCTTCTGGCCCTGGCTCGAAGGATAAAGGCGAAGAAAACAAAACGGCAGTCGTCATGAGAGGCATGCGCGAGGTTATGGCCGGAGTCGCAGCACACGCCAACGTACCGTTTGACCAATTGGCTGCAAAGCGATTGCATGCCTTCCAAAACGAAGACATGGCCAAGTCATGGGCCTTCTACGAGTACATCACGACGAAACTTGGCAAAGTAGGACAAGAATGGCTACGCTTGCTTTGCAAAGCAGCCAACGGCGGGCAGTTCCAGAATAAGATACGGGAACACACCGAAGAGCAATTCGATTTCAAAGGGCAAGATGCCGTCCGAATGCTTGAAGAGCAATGGACGGCTTACTTGCGAGACGTTTACGACGTTAACTAACGGGCGCTTCTTTCCCTGCTCGCAATCGTGCCTTCTCATTCATCAAGCGCTTGCGCAGACGAAGTGTTAGCGGTGTGACTTCAAGTAGCTCGTCGCGATCGAGGTATTCTAAGAATTGCTCGAGACTCATTTTGTTAGCCGCTTTAACCTTTTCGGTATTGTCTTTGCTTGACGCGCGAACGTTTGTCATCTTCTTAGGACGCACAACGTTTAGCGTAATATCCTTGTCTTTATTGTTCTCACCAACAACCATGCCAGCATAAACCTGCTCGCCCGGCGCAACAAAGAATTGTCCACGGTCTTCAAGGTTGATGAGTGAGTATGCAGTGACCTGACCAGTATCCGAAGCAACCAAGCTGCCACGATGGCGTAATTCGATGTCAGCAGCGCGCGGCGCATAGCCTTCAAGTGAAGAAGTAACGGCACCTTCTCCGCGACTAAGTGTCAATACGTTAGTACGAGCTCCTATCAAGGCACGAGTTGGAAGGCGCATCTTTATGCAAGTACGCGAGCCATGCTGATGGATGTCATTTATATCTGCCTCACGTTTGCTGAAAAACTCGATGATCTTGCCCACGTATTCGTTTGGCAAATCAACTTGAGCAGCTTCAAAAGGCTCGTGAATAACCCCGTCTACTTCTTTAAGCAGAACCTTTGGCGAACCAACAGCGAACTCGTAACCTTCGCGTCGCATGTTCTCGATAAGAATGCCGAGGTGTAAAACGCCACGACCGGCAACAAGGTATCCACCGGTTGGCGAAATGCTGACGTGTAGGGCCGGGTCCATTATGGAAGCGCGCTCTAGGCGCTCTTGCACTTGGCGCGAAGTAACGAATTTACCTTCTTTGCCAGCAAATGGTGAGTCGTTAACCATGAATTCCATTTCGATGGTCGGTGCTTCGATTTCAATCGACTCAATCTTTTCTGGGTTTTCTCGACACGCAATCGTATCGCCCAATCCTAGGCCTTTCAAACCAGCGATGCAAGCAATGTCGCCTGCTTGGACTTGCTCACACGCTTTGCGCTCCATGCCTTCGATGTGATAAAGCTCTTTGATGACACCACGAGATGACTTGCCATCGTTCGAGATCAGTGTCACTTCACTACCGCGAGTCATCGTGCCACGAGTTACTCGGCCAATGCCAATGGAACCCACGAAGTCATTCCAGTCAAGAGTTGCGACTTGCATTTGCAACGGCCCATCGCTATCGAATTTAGGCGCTTCAAAATTATTGAGGATGGCATCTAGCATAGGCTCCATGCCGGTGCCTTGAACCTTTTCATCTGATGAAGCCCAGCCATCGCGTGCACTACAGTAAATAGTCGGGAAATCTAAAGCCATTTCTTCAGCGCCCAAATCAACAAAGAGGTCAAAGACTTCGCCAAGTACGGCATCCGCTCGCGCATCGTGACGGTCCATTTTGTTGACCACAACCATTGGGTTCAAGCCATGTGCAAATGCTTTCTCTAAAACGAAACGAGTTTGCGGCATCACGCCTTCGAAAGCATCGACGACGAGCAATACGCCATCCGCCATTGAAAGTACACGCTCAACCTGGCCACCAAAGTCGGCGTGTCCAGGAGTGTCAATCAAATTGACGCGTACGTCCTTCCAGGTTAATGAAGCATTCTTCGACAAAATGGTAATGCCACGCTCGCGTTCGAGATCGTCGGTATCCATGATGCGGTCAGAGCCTACTTGCTGACGATCTAAGGTGCCAGCAGCAGAGAAAAGTTTGTCAACCAGGGTCGTTTTACCATGGTCAACGTGCGCAATTATCGCAATGTTGCGGATGTTTATCACTTGAAGTAGCTTGTTTGTACGGAGTGGCTTAGAAAGACCCAAATAACATCTGGGTAAATGTGCTCACAGGCTGAGCTTCACGGGCGTCTTCCAATTGACCATTCAAGGATTGCAGCGATTCCATTAGTTCTAAATAAGCGTCGTCCTCAGCCAAAAGGCGGCCTATTGTACCTTCGCCGTCTTCTAAGCGGCGGGCAACTTCGCGCATGTCGTTCATTAGATCATTAAACTGCATAGCAATAGCGTCATCACCAATAAACTTGCCTAATAGCCCAGAACGTCCTGCTCGCGCGTCCTCGAGAATGTTTTGGAAGTTGGCAGTGACTTCCGCTAGGGCGCTAACCAGCTCCATGCCATCGGAGCGCATGACTGGGTCATTCAACATGGCGCCAATCAGACCATTTTCGTCGCGTATGCTAGAGGTGATAGCGCGCATATCTATAAAGGTGGCGCTGAGATCTTCGAGCAAAACACCAAACGTATCGCGCTGCTTTTCGCTGCCGATTAATGAGCCAATGACACCTTTACCCGCATTGACATTATCAAGAATGACATTCGCATTGTGCATAGCGGCGGCCAGGTCGTCAGCAATGCTGTCGTCGTTAAGTAGTGCCCCGAGAGTACCTTTGCCACTGGCTAAGCTGTCTGTCACTGATCTCAAATTGCCCATAATAGCGATAAAATCGTCACGGTTTTCAGTTACGACTTCGCCAATGCTTGCAAGTGGTGACGGCGCAACGATGCCCACTAATTGCGCATCAAGGCTAAGCAGCGGGGCGTTTAACGGGCCAGGCTCAATTTCAATAACTCGGCCTCCGAGCATCGTGAACTCGGCTATGCGCATCATGTATCCTTCGTGAAGCGCTGGCGCAGTGTCAAACTCTAAGTCGACGCTAATGCGTAGTTCTTCGGCGGCATCGCCATTGTAATGAACTCCGCGAACGGTACCTGAGCGGTGCCCAGCAATGAGTACTGCATCGCCATGCTTAATCCCAGAAGCGTGAGGGAAGTAGGCTACCATGTTAGTCTTTTCGGAAAACGAAAATCCAGTAAGAAGGATGGTGTAGTACAGTAAGCAGGCTATAGTGCCGAAGAACACTACACCAAGCACAAAGTCGCGGCGTGAGTTTGAATTCATAATTAGTCAATTGGCGCGCCCAAGAATTCTCGCACACGCTGGTGGTCAGAGTTAAGGACTTCCGGCGGTGGTCCGGACAGAAGTAGCTTGCCATGTTCAAAAACGGCAAGAGTATCGCCAATGGTTAAGGCGCAGTTCACGCTGTGGGTAACGGTAACGGAGGTGACCCCAAGTTCTTCTTTGAGGCGTCGAATCATACGGCTAATCTCGCCTGACATTTCTGGGTCGAGCCCGGCTTCTGGCTCGTCATACAAAAGTAACTTTGGACGTGTGCATAATGCCCGCGCCAGGCCAACTCGTTTTTGCATTCCGCCGGAAATTTCAGAGGGAAACTTTTGATGCGCATCTTGCATGTACACCAATTCGAGTGCTTCCATTACGCGCGCGTTGATTTCGCTGGCACTTAAATCGGTAGTCTCGCGGAGGGGTAGAGCGATATTGTCATAGACACTCAACCAATTAATCAACGCTGAGTGCTGGAATAAATACCCCATATCACGCCGTAGAGCTTGCAACTGAGTGCTATTTATCGTTGACATGTTATGACCCATGACGTCGACAAGTCCGTCATCGGCTTGTAACAAACCAATAATGTGTTTAAGGATAACGGATTTCCCAGCACCCGACGGTCCCATGATTACCAGCGATTCGCCTTCGGCCACGTCGAAGCTTAGGCCGTCGAGCACTTGCTGACCACTAAAAGCTCTGTAGACGTTTTCCAGTTTTATCATGTGTAAATGAGTTTTCCTAAGAAAAAGTTGAGGACGATAATTAAAATAATCGAGTTGCGCACTGCGGCACGTGTTGAGTTACCCACGCCACTAGCTCCGCGCGTTGCTTGCAAGCCGCAGGAACAACCTACAACAGCAACAGAAAACCCGAAAATAGTCGCTTTGAGTATGCCGGCGTAGATGCTTTTTGGTAGACCTAGGAAGCCGGGTTCGGAAAGCGCGTTTAGCGCATTCGTCAAATAACCATCGTAGTCGAGATTTAGCTGAGTCTCAGCAATAATGCCACCGCCGACGATGCCGACCACATTTGCTAGCAAAGTAAGCATTGGCGCAACTAAGGTAAGCGCAACAACTCGGGGCACAATCAAATAGCTAATAACGTCAACCGACATGACTTCTAGCGCAGTGATTTCTTCTTGCACTTTCATGGTGCCAAGTTCGGCAGCCATAGCACTGGCAACACTCGCCGCTAAAACCACAGCTGTCATTACAGGCGCCATCTCGCGGACCATTGATATCGCAACGGCAAAGCCGACCGCCTCTTGCTGGCCATAGCGTGACAACTCGTAACCAAGTTGCAGAGCCAAGATCATGCCAATAAAGAAAATCACAAACAACACCACGTGTAAAGAGCGAACTCCGGACAAATGCATCTGATCGAGCGTTGAACGCCAGCGTCGTGGAACATGCGTCAAGCGCTTAAGCACGCCGACAGCCACTGACATTCCGAAACCGGAAGCCATGAACATCGGAGTCAAGTACTTTGCTCCTGCGCGTTCTACAAAATTCATTATTGAGAAAGGTCGGGCCATCCTGGCCCAGGGAATGCTGGAGCCTCAAAGCCACCGTCGTCGCCACTACGCCAGCGAATGAGACCGAAGAGCCACGAAGAATGTGTGATGCCGTTTGGTTCCGTCCATTGGCCGCCAAGCACGGGGATACTCCAGCGCGAGTGACCCGCAGATTCTACACTATGATACAAATTTAAGAACGCGCGCTTTTCATGAATCGGCTTGTCGTCGACCAGGGCCTTGCGATCCAGCCATAATTGGTAGAAAGCGCCGAAGCTTTTGGACATGGTTTCTGAATCAAACAGGCCAGGCATGCCTAGATCTAGCATGCGCACCTTGTGCTCGAGGTCACCGCCTTCGGGTGCACTGCGCTTGGTATAACCGGCAAATGGCCAAATGCGAACATCGGTAGTGACCGTACCGTCGGGGTGCTCGGTATTAGCCCACAAGAAAAGAGGCACGAGCTGTTTGCTTTCACGCTTAGTGCGTCCGTAATCATCTTTGCGACTCCAGAAAAAGGGCCACATGAATACCGAGTATTCCGTCTGCTCATTCTTGAAGTGTGTCCAGAACGGTAGTATGCGTTGCAGTTCATGCTTTTCGCGCTTACCGCCATTTTCAAACTTTAGCAACGGCCATAACTGCCAAGAGGAATAGCCCGTTGATGGTCTATTAGCCCAACCAAATATTGGTGGGACAATCGTATAAGCGTTGTAGTCGTCTTGCTGAGTATGGCCAAAGAATGGGAAGAACATCCATGCTTTACGCGGATATTTTTTATCAAGGTCATCGGTGGACTGCGTATAAAACGGCCACATTGCATAAAAGCGGTTGTAGCGATCTTTCACATTTGCCTCGCCATAAAACGGCCATGCATGCCATCCTGTCTCGCTGCCTTCGGTGTAGCCAAAGAATGGCCATAGGTAGTGATAGGCGCGACGGTCTTTTTGTTTGCTTTCGAGATAGAAAGGAAACATGATGAACTTGAATTCATCGTAGGTTAGAAAATCTTTGCCTGTGCCGTAAAACGGAAACACCCAGAAATAATTCTCTTCGCCGTCAGATGACGAACCACCGCCGAGCAACCACATTAGGGCAGACCAGTCGGTGTCGCGGATACCATCCGGGCGGATTTCGCTGTTGTATGAGTAGAGCGGTAAAAAGTGCGAATAGGTGTGCTCGGTTTTCGGCTCGTAATCGTAGTAACCAAGCCCTCCAGCAACGACTGCTTCTACAGCACCGTTGTCGTGATTTTGCTTATAAAAGGCTGGCTGTAACGACCAACGTTCGGCGTCGCCTTCGCGGTGATATTGCATGATTCCGCCAAGCGCTTCAGCATGCTGATAGTTGGGGGCAGTGTGTCTAGCGAATAGAGGGGCAACATTCAGCTCGGCGCCGGGTGAGGCACAGCTAGCACAACCCAAAAGTAGAGTTATGCACAGGTTGCGTAGAGAAAATCCCATGCCGAGATTGTAGTCTAAGCTAGTGTTAATATCTCGGCTCACCTTAGCGCTAATTACTCTAGCACTCACAAACTCTTGCGGGTTACTGTTCGAGCCGAGTTTGCCAAGCATGGACGAGGTTAATCTCGCCAAAACCGCGCAGCACGACGAATGGGAATTGCTGGGCGAATGCTTCTTTTTACTTCAAGAAGATTTTGAAGATGGGAGAGGTGAAGTGGCTTCCAAGATAGCGACTCACCCGGAATATCCGCGGCTTGCTCTGCTGCTGCAAGATTTTGAAATAAGACATCTTCCGCCAGAGGCTTTATCTCGAGATTACGGCAAGCTTGAAAAGGAACAGCCGAGCGCTTTAAGCGCGTTGTTGTTAGCCCGGGTTCACTCAGATCGTGGCCAACGTATTGCATATGCCAAAAAAGCCGCGGATGCCGAGGAGACTGCAGGTAGCCAGCTATTTGCAATTGCAAAAGTCTTTGAACTGGGCACGCGCGCTGAAGGTGGGGAGGCCTCTGTGGTCAAGAAGTTAGTAACCCTTCTTGACGACCACCCTGGCTGCGCTGAAGGATGGCGTTTATTGGCGCAATTGGCTCCACTGTATGCCCATAGCGACTACGCTGTTACCGCTGCCCGAATGGAACCTTGGGTTTTAAACAAAGATAGCGCTCTATATAAAGACAGCAAAACTGTCGCCGATAAAGCTGCTTCCGTCAAATTGTTGCAAGTCGGTGAGCTTGCCGCTGCACGTTCACGTTTGCAAAATATAGACGACGACGTTTTTGTTAAACTGGCCCAAGCATCCGCGTATGCTCGAGATAATAATCCGGTAGAAGCTTTGCTGCTCATTACAGCGGTGATTGAAATGGAACCGGATAATCATGTGGCTATATTTAATCGCGCCTTGCTTTACCGCGACTATTTTGGATATGACGCCAGTGGTAAATTCTCTGATGTAAACGATATCGGCGACGCTCGATGTGAAGATTTGCTGCCTGTAGATATCCGCCAAGCGGAGGAGGACGACCTTATTCGTTTTCTAGCATTGACAAAAAAAACGGACCAAATCAACCTTTTGCGACGCGCTCAGGCTGAGTACCGCCTAAAGGACCGCTAAATTTGCTAGATTTGCCAAAAACAAACACTTCTCCTAAGTCTATGTCTCAGAAACGGTTATAGTCGATAAGTTAATTAAGTCATCCCCCCGACCTTTTTAAAAAATGAGTGACAACATAAAAACTACCACCAAGCGCGATCTCGTGCAACGTATATCGGACTCTTCTGGCCAGACAAAAGTTTTGGTGCGTGATATTATCCAAGCTTTTCTCAACGAAGTTGGCAACGAATTAGTTGCTGGTAACCGTCTCGAATTTCGCAAGTTCGGCGTATTCGAAGTGCGCAACCGTCCTGGGCGCATTGCACAAAACCCTAAATCTTTGGAGAAGGTTGTTGTGCCAGCTAAGCGCGTGGTGAAATTTAAAGTGGGTAACGTGCTGAAGAAGCAGGTCGAGGCAATCGCACCAGACATTGCCCGGAATGACAGCGCAGCATCTGCTCCGGAAGCAACTCCACCGTCACAGTACTAGACTTTAGCTAAGGCTTGTTCAATGTCGGCGATGAGATCGGCTGCGGATTCTATGCCGATGCTTAAACGTACTAAGCCATCTTCGATGCCAATTGCGCGTCGTTGCTCTGGAGGAATCGAAGCGTGCGTCATCGGCGCTGGCAATTCGATTAGCGATTCAACGCCACCCAAAGATTCCGCGAGTGCGAAAATATTTAAATTATTCACCAATGTCGTTGCAGGTTCGATGCCACCAGGCAATTCGCAACATACCATACCACCGAACCCCTTCATTTGCTTTTTAGCAATTTCGTGTTGAGGATGACTTTCTAAGCCTGGGTAAATCACTTTACTAATTTTCGGATGTGCCTCCAGGTATTTGGCGACCGCCATGGCGTTGGCGCAATGACGCTCCATGCGTACATCTAGAGTGCGTAAACCACGTAATGTCAGAAAGGCGTCAAAGGGCGAATTGACCGTGCCTGCGCTGTTTTGATGAAACGCAATGCGCTCTGCTTGCTCGGCATTCGCTACAACTAGTGCGCCCCCAACAACATCCGAGTGCCCAGAGCAATACTTAGTGGTGGAGTGCATGATATAGTCCGCGCCCATAGTTAAGGGTTGTTGCAAAGCGGGAGTGGCGAATGTGTTGTCAACGGCAACTTCTGCGCCAACTTTTTTGGCTGCGGCTATTGCACGTTCGAGGTCGGTTAGAGACAGCAATGGGTTCGATGGCGTTTCTAGATAAAGTAAACGCGTGTCGCTTGGCAAGTTATCGAGCACAGTGCCATCGGTAGTGTCGATAAAATCAAACTTTAGCCCAAAGCGTTTTTCAATGCGACTAAATAATCGATGGGTACCACCGTAAAGATCGGCTCCAGCAACCACCCGGTCACCAGACTCGAGGCTGAGCATTAAGGTATGCACGGCAGCCATGCCAGAAGTAAAGGTAAAACCAGCATGCCCTTGCTCTAAATCAGCTAAGGCATCTTGCAGGGCAAATCGCGTTACGTTTTGAGTGCGCGAATATTCGAAACCATTCCGTGGTTTGCCAGGACTATCTTGTACGTAGGTGCTAGTCATGCAAATCGGTGGCATTACGGCGCCAGTCTGCTCGTCAGGTTCCCATCCAGCATGAACGACTCGGGTAGAGAAACCTTGAGTAGAGTCATGAGCAGAGCGAGTGGAGAAATCTTTAGTAGGCTCGGACATTAGTGAGTATGATTAAGGCGTTTTAGTGAGCGCAACAAATCGTTGCGGCTTAAGGAGGAGTAGCCGTCTGAGTTTTTGACCAGTACGCTATCCTGGCTAGTTAAGGCGGCGGTGGCATCTTGCCAAGGCTGTGAAACATCTAAAACCAATATGGATGAGTCATCCAGGCAGTCGGATACTAGCATCGCGCTAGTGTCGCTGCCATTACTTAATAACTCAATGGCTTTATCTTCGTCGAAGATACCCAGTAAGTTGTCGTTCTCAATGACAGGCAGTGGACGTACTTGGCGCTCGCCAGCTTGACGAATGCCCCAAGCAATAGTGTCGTTGGGAGAAAGAGTAGCGGTGTTTTTAATACTACAAATATCACCGACTGTTGCCGTGCTTGCGCTTACTCCTTCGAGGTAGTTGCAGTCGCGCAAGTAGTCGTCGTTGTAAACTTTCGACAAGTACGCTTTGCCGTAATCCGGCAACAAGGTCACTACGCGGGCATCTGCTGGCAAATTGCGCGCATATCTCAAAGTAGCCGCTAAATTGAATCCAGAGGATCCGCCAGCAAAAATGCCTGTAGCGCGCGCGAGTTTACGTGCCATTAAAAACGAGTCTTTATCGTTAACCACCAAGTAGTCGTCGATTACGGAGGCATCCCAGGCGCGCGGCACTTCTTCTTCGCCAACACCCTCGACCGCGTATGAGCCACCTTCAATAAGTTCTTTGGTTCTCCAGTAATGTTCTAATACTGAACCGACGGGGTCGACACCAACAACTTTGCAATTCGGTGCGTGCTCTTTTAAGTAACGACCAATGCCAGAAATAGTGCCGCCAGTGCCTGCACCTGCAATGAAGTGGTCAATGCGTCCATCACACTGCGCAAAAATTTCGGCACCCGTGTATTGGTAATGAGCATCGGTGTTATCGGGGTTGTGATACTGGTCGGGCCACCAAGCACCTTCCGTTTCAGCGGCAATCCGCCCAGCAACTTTGGTGTAGTGCATCGGGTCTTCGATGCCCACGTTCGCTGGTGTTACAACGACATCAGCGCCCCAACCACGCACAGCAGCAATCTTCTCGGACGACATCTTGTCGGGGATAACGACTGTAATTTCATAACCTAAAGCAGCAGCTACCATTGCTAAACCCGCGCCGGTGTTTCCAGAGGAACACTCGACAATGCGACCACCTTTTTTTAATGCGCCTGATTTCTCTGCTTGGCGCACCATATGCAGCGCGATACGGTCTTTGATAGAACCACTAGGGTTCATGAACTCGAGCTTGAG
>CAWWAN010000005.1:0-21707 GCA_963934925.1 uncultured bacterium
CTCGACGCCGAAATGAACCTGGCCTCATGGCTTGGTGATTGCGCGCAATTCGCTGTAAACCATCCACGCATGTGGGCACGCTCGGCCGCCACTGCTGACGAAACAGAAGACTCCATGGGTCAACGCAGTTTTGAAGTGTTTGAAGTCAATGCGGTGCGCACCATGCGCGAAAAAATAGTGCCTATTGTGTTCGAACCTCATCCGAATTACTCTAACCTGTTTGGCACCATTGAACGCTCTCAAAGCCAACAAGGTCTCGGTTATGTGCATCATGCGGTGCGGCCTGGATCTTTGCTACAAGCGGATGGTGGTATTTTAGTCTTGAATGCTCGAGACGTTTTCAAAGAAGCCGAGGTTTGGCGCGCCCTTAAACGTACTTTACAATCTGGGAAACTTTCTATTCATGCGCTCGAATCGCTATCGCCGCTCGGAATTACTGGGGCGCGTCCTGAAGCAGTGCCTATCAAATTAAAGGTAGTGTTGGTCGGTGACAGTAATTTATATGACCACTTGCACGACGAAGAACCGGATTTCCCGAGAATTTTCAAAGTGAAGTCCGAGTTTGAAGATTCACTGCCCTTAATAAAAAAACATGCTGCGAGCATTGCCAACTCCTTGCACCACATTGGCAGCCAAGAAGGCTTGTTGCCTATTTCTAACACCGGCATGCGCGCCCTACTCGAACGCGCAGTCAGTGATGCTGGTGGGCGCAAGCGCATTTCAACGCGCTTACCCATTCTGGCCGACTACTTGCGTGAGTCTTCCTTTTACGCCAAGCAAAACAAACGCAAGTCGATTCAGCGTGATGATGTCGACACTGCCCGTAATCACTATCGTGATCAACACGCTATTGACGCAGAGTGGCACGAGCGCCAAGTCCTGGAAGGCATCTATAAAATCAGAACAAGCGGCAAAGAAGTGGGTGCCATCAATGCAATGACCGTGGTCAGTCTTGGCCCGCTAAGCTTCGGACGCCCCGCACGTATTTCCGCAATGGCGACTCCGGGTGACGAGAGTTACACCAATATCGACAGCGATGTGAATTTGACGGGCAACATACACAATAAAGGCATGCTGTCTTTAGAAAACTACATGCGCTATCAATTTGGCAAGAAAAAAGCGTTGCCGGCAAAAATGAGTTTGTGCTTCGATCAAAACTATGGGCCGATTGATGGCGACTCGGCATCCACCACTGAGTTGTATGCGTTGTTGTCGGCATTGAGTGGTTTCGACATTCGTCAAGATATCGCCGTAACTGGTGCCCTTGCGATGGACGGCGCGGTGACGGCAATTGGTGGCGTAAATGACAAAATCGATGGTTTCTTCCGTATTTGCGAGCAGCGTAAGTTAACTGGCACTCAGGGAGTGATGATTCCTGACATCAACGCCAAAGATTTAATGCTGCACGATGGCGTCGTAGATGCCGTTAAAGCCGGGAAATTCCACGTCTACACCATTAAAAACGTGCGTGAGGGCATCGAATTGATGACCGGCAAGCGCTGGCAGGACGTTTTTGCTACTGTGGCCAAGCGTCTCGAAGAATTCGACTCCGAAGACAAGAAGAAAAGCTAAACTCTGCGACTATGCGTTACCTAGACCCACACATTCACTGCTACTCTCGTACCACCGACGATTACCAAGCCATGTATATGGCCGGCACTCGCGCTGTCATCGAACCTTCGTTTTGGCTGGGGCAGCCACGTACGACAGCAGGTACTTTCAAAGATTATTTTTTAGGCATCCTCGAATTTGAGCCTACCCGCGCTGCTGACTTTGGCATCACCCACCGCTGCACAATCGGATTAAACCCTAAAGAATCGAACAACGAATCCCTGCGCGATGAGGTTTTAGAGATGTTGCCGACATTCATGAGCCATCCCAATTGTGTGGCTGCTGGCGAACTTGGCTTTGACGAGATTACCGATGCTGAGAAAGTTTCGCTAATCGCGCAAATAGCTCTAGCCAACGAGCACGACTTGCCGGTTTTGGTGCACACGCCGCATCGCGACAAGGCGCGCGGAGCCATCATGATTATGGACATTCTAGAAGATCTAGGTGTCTCGCCTGATCGCGCGATTATCGACCATAGCACCGAAGAAACTACCAAGTCCATTCTCGACCGTGGCTTCTGGGCTGGGCATACCGTTTACCCGCAAACCAAACTAACGCCAGATCGCTTCGCCAACATTTATAACGAGTTCGGCATCGAGCGTGTGTTGTTGAATACTAGTGCGGACTGGGGCAAGTCTGATCCGCTGTTATTGCAACAGTCGATTGCTTACCTCGAACGCCGTGGTGCCGACCGCAGCACTCTGCAGAAATTGGTGTGGGACAACCCAATCAGTTTCTTCGGCGCCGAACGCCTAAACATCCCCGAAGCCGGAGAGGCTTTCGACCCTGTCGCTGCCAATCAAACGCACAGCTCGTTGCGCGGCGGATTCGACAAATAACAAAAACTTAGAAATAAGTTGTTACCGAGGTTCGTCTAAATACTAAATAGAGACGAAGAGAGAGATGCCTATATTAATTTTTTAGGTTAAGAGAGGGGGGCGCCAAATCTAGGGGGGTTGGGCGCCTTTTTTCTATGGTTTAACCCCAATAATCACCGTTTTTTCGCTTATTTGACGGCGACGCCACACCTTAAACTTGAGGCTTGTCCCTGGGGCTACAGCAGCCACCCGCGCTTTCAATTCGGCCGAAGTCGAAATCTCGCGCCCATCAATAGCCAGGATGACATCTTTCCCTGCGATTCCACCTCTCTCTGCAGGACTGCCTTTTATCACCTTGGTAATCAACACACCGTACGTGTGGCTAAGACCACGCAGTTTGGCGCCACCGGCATCAAGCGATTCGCCGCTGAGCCCAAGAAATCCGCGGCGTATTTCGCCTCCGGCGGCGATTTCATCTACATAGCGTTTAGCAATTTGCATAGGAATAGCGTACGAGATGCCAGCCCATGAGCCCTGTTGCTGGCCGCTGCCACCTATTGCGGTGTTGATGCCAATAACTTCTCCGCGCATGTTAAGCAGTGGCCCGCCTGATGAGCCGCGGTCGATGAAGGCGTCGTGTTGGATGAAGTCTTCGTATGAATCTTCGACTAAGTCTAAGCGACGGTGCAAGGCGCTAACCACGCCGAGACTGGTAGTACCTTTCAACCCAAGCGGTGAGCCGATGGCCATAACCAAGTTTCCCGGACGTAAGTCATCAGAATCGCCCCACGTCATTTGATGCTTGGCCATGACTCCAGGTATTTTGATTACCGCCAAATCAGTTTGCGGATCACTCCCGAGTACGTTGCCATTAGTTTCGCGGCCGTCGAAGAAGCGGATTAAAAATGATTTGTGTTCTCCCACAACATGCGCGTTAGTAACTACGATCCCACGCATAGCATCAACCACAAAACCTGAGCCCGTGCCGCGCCCTTCGCCATCATCACGCAGTCCTTCAATGAAGACCGTAGCCCGCGAGGCAGTGGTGGACAAGTCAGCAATAGAATCTGAAAGTTCGAGAAGGCTTACCTCGTCTGAATAGCGCTCAGCGCGACTGTCGCTTAATCCTAGGAATAGGGTACATGCCGTGGCAGCTGCCACTACAAGCGCTTTGATTTCAAGATGCTTAACAGTCATTGCTACAGTTTACGCTGAGCGCAATCGCTAATTAGTAATTTACTTCCATTAATTACCTTCGCCTAAGTAGGAATACGGTAAAATCTGTGCCGTTTTCACGCCTTCACTACCGCGTTCGAAACACAGGAATAATGGCGACATACACCATCAAAAAGGGCTTAAATCTACCGATTGCCGGCTCAACCTCTACGACTGACTGCGTCCAAGGCGCGGCGGCACAGCAAGTGGCCCTGCTTCCTCAAGAAGCTTGGGGCATTAAAGTGCAAATGTTGGTTGCCGTAGGCGATCAAGTCAAAGTCGGATCTCCCCTATTCTGTGACCGCCGCGACCCAGATGTGATTTTCACTTCTCCGGCCGCTGGTACTGTCGCTGCAGTTAACCGTGGCGCGCGCCGTGCTGTGCAATCTGTTGTCATCGACGTTGCCAACTTCGACGAGCATGCCGAAATGCCCTCAAGTGAAGTGTCGCGCGCAGGCATTACCAAGATGCTACCAGGCGATGGCGTGAACACAAGTACTGCAAGGATGCCATCAAGCGATGGCACGCGCGCAAGCCTTGTCGCAGCTTTGGCCGCAAGTGGCCTCTGGCCAAATTTACGCCAGCGACCGTTTGACAAAGTTGCTGTTTCTAGCACCACACCGCAAGCTATTTTCGTTACTGCAACAGACACGCACCCACTAGCTGTCGATCCACTGCATTTGGTAGCGGGTCGCGAAGCGGATGTGCAAGCTGGCCTTAAAGCGATGCTTACTTTGTCAGGCGGAAAAGTTTACTTCAACACCGATGGCGCCAACGATTGGTCGGCGTTTCTAGTTGAAGGCGTAGAGCAACACGGTTTTAAAGGTCCACACCCTGCGGGTAACGCGGGCGTTCATATTAATGCTTTGCACCCCGTTAACCTCGAGCGCAATGTTTGGCACGTCGATGTGCAAAACCTCGCCGACATGGGTGCGTATTTAAATTCTGGCAAGGTGCCAACTGCACGCAAAGTTGCCGTTGCAGGACCGGCGGCATCCAAGAGCGAAATCGTTGAAACTCAGCGCGGCGCGAGCATGAATGTGTTTAGCAGCTACGCAGATTCAACAGTACGTTTTGTTTCTGGTTCTTTACTGGCGGGTGCTACAGCTAACCCGGGCGAAGAAAAAGGTTTCTTGGGTCGCTTTGCTCAGCAAGTCTCCATCGTGGACGATACGCCTGAGCGCGAATTTATCAACTGGATGAAGCCAATTGGCTCACGTTGGTCAATGAGCGGTACTTACTTAGCGAAGTTCGTTAAGAAGTCGTTCACCACCGATACTGACCTTAATGGTGGCGAGCGCGCCATTGTACCGATTGGCTCTTACGAGAAGGTAATGCCATTCGACATCATGCCGACGCAGCTCATCAAAGCGCTTGCGTCTAACGATGTAACCATGGCCGAAAAACTGGGGGTCTTGGAGATTGTTGAAGAAGACATCGCTTTGTGCCAATACGTCTGCCCATCGAAAGTTAACATCACTGATATGTTGCGCACCATGCTTACTCTAATTGAAAAAGAGAGCTAAATGAAATTTCTACGTAAAAAACTAGACGCGGTTGCACCTTTGTTTGAAAAGGGTGGCAAGTTCGAAAAATATTACCCGCTTTACGAAGCTGGCGATAGTTTTATGTTCTCGCCAGCACACCGCACGCAAAGCGGTCCTCATATTCGTGATGTAATTGATATTAAGCGTACGATGACTATGGTGGTTATTGCGCTGATACCAGCAATCTTGTGGGCAATATTCAATCATGGTTATCAGACCATGTTGGCTAATTCAGATTACGGCATCACTACTGAAACGGCGATTACGTCGGGCATCGTTTGCGACGCGGTATGGATGGGCTTACTGAAGTTTTTGCCAATCTACATCGTGACTGTCGTCGCAGGTGGCGTAGTCGAGGCTATTTTCTCGATTGTGCGCAAACACGAAATAAACGAGGGCTTCTTGGTTACTTCGATGCTATTCCCGCTCATCTTACCCGCTTCGATTCCGTTATGGCAAGTGGCTGTAGGCATCATGTTTGGTACTTTGATCGGCAAAGAAGTTTTCGGCGGCACTGGCATGAACATTCTTAACCCAGCGTTAACGGGTCGATTGTTCTTGTTTATTGCCTACCCTGCCCAAATCTCCGGCGAAGTCTGGAACATCTACCCTAGTGTTGAATCTGGATTGCAAGTCGATGGCCACACTGGAGCGACTGCCCTTGCCGAGTTCTACAACAACGGAACAGCGGCCATCAGCGATATGAACTGGATGGACTCCTTCCTGGGGTTAAGCGGTGGGTCCTTTGGCGAGATGTCAACATTAGCCTGCCTCCTCGGGGCGGTCATTTTAATTGCAACTGGGGTGGGTAGTTGGCGCATAATGCTCAGCACCTTGCTTGGCATGATCGGCATGACTTACGTGCTTAACTTTTTCTCGCCGAGCCCCGATCACTATATGGCCATCGGCTGGACATGGCACTTGGTTGTTGGAGGCTTTGCCTTCGGTGCCGTATTCATGGCGACCGACCCGGTATCCGCCACGCAAACTAACACCGGTAAATGGATTTACGGCGCGCTGATTGGCATCCTTACCATCATCGTACGCGTCTTGAACCCCGCATATGCCGAAGGCATGATGATTGCCATTATCTTCATGAATATCTTCGCACCGACAATCGACTACTACGTAGTTAAGGCAAACATTACTCGCCGGGAGAAGCGTCTTGGAATTCAGTAACAAATACATCCTGGGCTTTGCTCTAATCTTGTGCTTAGTCTGCTCGCTCGTAGTGTCGACTACTGCAGTATTGCTCAAAGACAAGCAAGAGGCCAACATCAAGCTCGATACGCAGATTCAAATCTTGCGCGTGGCAGGCCTTATTGGTGCGACCGAGAAGCCAAGCGTCGATGAGGCTGACAAACTCTATACCGAGAACATCGAGGAACTCAGCGTCGATACCGCTAGCGGTAACATCCTCGGGCCAGGCAAGCTGAACTCAAAATTGTTCATTAAAGCGGTCAAAGAAGGCATGCCAGAAAGCTATACCATGTTAAAGGTTACGGCGCCCGGCAAAGAGAGCTACGTGTTCTTGGTTTGGGGCGGAGGATTGTGGTCAACAATGTATGGCTACATCGCTTTAGAGCCAGACAAAAACACGGTCAAAGGTTTGACGTTCTACACGCATGGCGAAACTCCTGGCCTTGGCGGAGAAATTGATAGCGATTACTTCAAAGACCAATGGCCCGGCAAGAAATTATTCGATGCCGATGGCGTAATGCAAATCGATGTGATGAAAAAAGGCAAAGTGAAATTAGCCGAGCATCAAGTGGATGGCATATCTGGTGCAACAATCACTTCAGTGGCGGTTGGCGAGCTCTTACAAAAATGGTTTAACGGAAGCCACTACGGAAAATTTTTAACTAGCGAGGCCGAGTAATGAATGCTGAAACCAAAAATGTCCTGCTGGGTCCTATTCATCTCAAGAACCCAATTACTTTACACGTTCTGGGAATCTGCTCAGCATTAGCTGTAACAGCTAACCTCGAAACCGCTTTCGTAATGAGCGGTGCACTGACTTTCGTATTAGTTGGCTCGAACTTTGTCATCTCATTGTTGCGCAACAAAATACCTGGCAGCATCCGCGTGATCACCCAATTGACGATTATTGCGTCTTTGGTAATTGTTACCGACCAACTCTTGAAAGCCTATCTGTTTGATGTCTCAAAACAGTTGTCCGTTTTTGTTGGCTTGATAGTAACCAACTGTATTGTCATGGGCCGTGCAGAAGCTTTCGCAATGGGCAACCCCCCTGGGAAATCCGCGCTTGATGGTCTCGGAAACTCTATTGGCTACGCCGTAATTTTGATTATTGTGGCCTTCTTCCGCGAGCTTCTTGGCTCGGGGAAACTCATGGGGGCACAAGTTCTTGGTGATTGGTATGAGCCTAACGGCTTGATGGTTATGTCCCCAGGTGCATTCTTCTTGGTCGGTCTAATTATTTGGGCGCAACGTTCCTTCTCACAAGAGCTTAACGAAAACGAATAATGGAACTCATCAACATCTTCATACAATCAGCGTTCATAGAGAACATGGCGCTGGCGTTCTTCTTGGGCATGTGTTCTTTCTTGGCTGTATCTAAGAAAGTTGAAACTGCTGTTGGCCTGGGTGCGGCAGTTGTGTTTGTGTTGGGTATCACCACCCCACTAAACAATTTGATTTACGAGAACTTGTTGCGCGAAGGCGGGCTTAGCTGGTTGCTAGGGGCTGAGAAAGCAGCCGAGATCAATCTAGAATTTTTGGTTGTCATTGCCTTCATTGCCACTATCGCTGCCACAGTGCAAATCGTAGAAATGGCAATCGACAAGTTTTCTCCTGCACTATACGGGGCACTCGGAGTGTTCTTGCCACTGATTGCTGTTAATTGTGCCATTCTTGGTGGTTCATTATTCATGGTGCAACGCGAATACAATATTACTGAATCTACAGTGTTCGGTCTTGGCGCAGGATTTGGCTTTATGTTGGCGATTGTCGCCTTGGCAGCAATTCGCGAAAAGATGAAATACTCTAATGTGCCTGCAAGCCTTCGCGGCTTGGGCATAACTTTCATTACTACAGGGCTCATGGCCATGGGCTTCATCATCTTCGGAGGCATCAAGCTTTAAGCTGCTGATAATTAAATGGATACAAACACTATCTTTTTCGGAGTCGGCGGCTTTACCGCTGTTGTAATCGCACTGGTTTTTGTTTTGCTTTGGGCCAAATCGAAACTAGTTGTTAGCGGCGATGTTCGCGTAGACATTAATAATGGCGCCGACTGTTCATTCGACACTTCTTGTGGCAGCACTATCCTGAGCACTTTGGCTAATCAAAAACTGTTCATCCCTTCTGCCTGTGGCGGCGGCGGCACATGTGGCCAATGCCTAGTACAGGTTGATGACGGAGGCGGTGAATTACTGCCAACAGAGGAGGGCCATATCAGTCGCGGCCAAGCTAAAGGAAACTGGCGACTCGCTTGTCAGGTAAAAGTCAAAAACGACATGAAAATTCGTGTCGACGAAGAATTCTTGTCGGTGAAGAAATGGGAGTGCGAAGTCGTTTCAAACGAGAACGTGGCTACATTCATCAAAGAGCTTATTGTCCAGCTTCCTGAGGGTGAAGAAATGGATTACCAGTCTGGTGGATATATCCAAATCGAAGTCCCACCGCATAATATTGACTACACAAACTTTAAGGTAGATGACCAATATCGTGAAGACTGGGACAACTTCAAGCTGTGGGATATTAATTCCACAACAACAGACACCGTCGATCGTGCCTACTCAATGGCTTCATACCCAGCTGAAGGCAATCGCATCATGTTGAACGTACGTATCGCTACCCCACCGCCACGCGGGCCGAAGGGCATCCCTACGGGCAAAGCTTCGTCATACATTTTCGATCAAAAGCCAGGTGACAAGGTTGTTATCTCTGGCCCTTATGGTGACTTCTTCCTGAAGCAAAACGAGCGCGAAATGATTTTCATTGGCGGTGGTGCCGGTATGGCTCCGATGCGCTCACATTTGTTGCACTTGTTCAAGACGGTTAAAACCGGTAAGAAAGTGAGTTTCTGGTACGGTGCGCGTTCATTGCGTGAAGCATTCTACGTTGACGAATTCGACGCCATTGCAGATGAATTCCCGAACTTCGAATGGCATCTAGCCCTTAGTGACCCACTGCCAGCAGATAACTGGAGGGGTAAAACAGGCTTTATCCACCAAGTACTGCTTGATTCCTACCTAGGAGATCATGAATCTCCAGAAGAACCTCAATATTACTTGTGTGGTCCTCCAATGATGAATACTGCGGTAGTCAGCATGCTAGAAGATCTGGGTGTAGAAGACGAAGATGTCTTCCTCGACGATTTCGGCGGTTGATAGAAACAGTTATGGTAGTCTTTTTGCATGTCATACGTGCACCAAGACTACAGCGCAACAGCTGTGGTATTACTCTTGCTTCTTACCGTAGCTACCCTGCCCTCATGCAATCTTCCTGAGCGACCTGGGTACACGGACACCCCGATAATCGATGGGGAACGCTATCAAGTGCATTCACCATTACGCCCACAGCCACCGCGCGCGAAACCTTTGGCGGACACCTTCACCCCGCCGCCTAGTGATGCCATCGTGCTCTTCAAAGACGACTTGAGTGAATGGGATAATAGCAATTGGGACATAACCGAACAACAAGTGATGACTTGTGCCGGAGGTGGCGATATTAAGACAAACCTAAGCTTTGGTGACTGCCAGTTGCATATCGAATTTCGCATTCCTGAGAAGACTCAGGGGGACGGCCAAAACATGGGCAACTCCGGTGTTTTCTTAATGGACAACTATGAAGTGCAAGTGCTGAATGCTTATAACAACTCAACTTACGCTGACGGCACTTGCGGTGCCATTTATGGGCAATTCCCGCCGCTATTAAATGCATCAAAGCCAGCTAATGAGTGGCAAAGCTACGATATTTTTTTCACGCGTCCGCGGTTCAACGAAGATGGCGCATTCGACTCGCCACCAAAAATCACTGTGGTTCATAATGGGATTAAGATCCATGCCGAACGCGAGTTATACGGGCCGACCCGCTGGCGTGCTCTCGCCACTGCTACACTACACCCCGATCGCTTACCGCTGCGATTGCAGGACCATGGCAACGCCGTAAGCTACCGCAACATCTGGATTCGTGACCTTGAACAAATTAATTAGCACCTTCATCGCTCTAGTCTTTCTGGCCTCTTGCTCGCAGAAAGAAGTCACGAGCCAGCATCAATACCAGGGTTTAGTTATGGGAACTAGCTGGCATGTAAGCTGCGTGAGTGACGCGACCATTGCACCGCAATTAAACGCCGTAATTTCTAAAGCACTCGATGAAGTCGATCAAGCGATGTCAACCTACAAGCCCGATTCCGAGATTTCGCGCTTCAGCAAGTCGTCCACAGGAATCACAGTTTCCGCCCCTAGCTTTTATGTGATTTCGGTTGCCATTGATATCGCCAAACAAACGAATGGCGCTTTCGACCCTACCGTTATGCCATTGGTAAATATGTGGGGCTTCGGTCCTGAGACAAATAGTCCATCCGCTCCTACGGACGCTGCGATTGCCTCTGCCATGAAAATTTGCGGGTGGCAGCACCTTCAATTAAGCAACGACTCGTTCTTTGTGGGCAAAGATATCGCAGCATTAGAAATTGATTTGTCGGCGATTGCCAAGGGCTTTGGTGCCGACAACGTTGCATCAGCATTAGATGCTAGCGGTGTAACCGACTACATGATTGAAGTGGGCGGCGAGGTAAGAGTGCGAGGCAATTCTGGGAAGCAACGTCCGTGGCGACTCGCTATCGATTCTCCTAACGCAAAAAATTATGCGCGAATTATCGAATTAACTAGCGGCGCGATTGCCACCAGCGGCGACTACCGCAACATGAGAATCGTCGACGGCGAACTCGTTTCACACACCATAGACCCTACTACTGGACGCCCCATTACTCATAACCTGGCATCGGTTAGCATTGTGGCGCAGAACTGCACCGTTGCCGATGCTATGGCCACCGCGTGCATGGTGCTTGGTGCTGATGCGGGGCTCGAGTTGATAGAACGCACCGCAGATGTCGAAGCCTATTTTATTGAGCGAATCAGCGAGGGTACATTTATCACTTCTCAGTCAAGCGGATTTCCTGAAGAGCTAAACCTCGATTGATCGAGCTTGCGACAGTTTTGCAGACTGGCTGGCGTTGTGTAGTTGGCGTTTAGGATTACCTAATTCGGCAAGCATCACTAACTCGTTACCGTCATCTGATGCGCAAATATCTGCGTCTTTACGCGCGCACACACACTCGCCCAACAAGTCGGCCTCGTCTGGGGTTTTGCCACCGCAAGAACCCGCTAGGTTTTTACCGGAGACCCACACGCCCACGGACATCGCCGTCACAATGACGACAAAAGCAAACGCGGTTAGGACGAAAGTTGTCATGCCTATATTCTAACCGCGCGCTCGATTACTGCTCGAAGCTGTCATCGAGATCTAAGGCGTAATAAGTGCCGCCATCAACCATCGGCTCGGCGCGCACCAGACGTCCGCGGTATTCCTTGTCTTTGATTTTGACTACTACCGATATATTGCCCGTAGCGCGGATAAGTAGCCCATGCTCGCTGGCGTTGACGGTTTCACCTTCGAGGCTACCGGCGGCAAGCATCATTGCGGTAGGAGCCACGTATTCGTGACGATCGTTATTTCTGCGTTCGTTTTCTGACATGATATTGTTTTTACTCCTCTTTAACGGCTCGCTCTGGGTAGGCCATTAGCTTTAATGCCGCGATTGTTGCCTCGTAGGCGTCATCGTCGACGGGGTCACCTTCGTTAAGGAACAAATGGAACATCGCGTAACATACGCCATAGTTGTCGGTCACTCCAAGCGACTCGCCATTAACAATCGAGTCTAATTTATTGCCTTTCCAGAGGAACAGTAATTCATCGCCTGCAACCAAGTTAGTCACCTCAAACCATGCGCGTAGCTGCGCCATAGCCTTTAAGGATATCGCGAGGTTCTTTTCGTCTTTGGCATAGAGTTTATTAATATCCGGCGCCAAGCTCTTGTCGAAAGCCTCGGCGATGTCTTCGCCCTTAACGTCGCGGGCCATCACCCAGCGCATCGTTTTATTGAAGGCGTTATTCAACAAAGCAGCATCAATAATAGCTGTAGCATCATCGTCGTCTTCGGCTGCGGAAGCTTTCTCAAACGCCGCTCTCATGATTGGCGCAGCACTCGACTTGTCGACGTAAACGCCAAAGCCGTAAACGTCAACCCAAAATTTCTCACGCACACCGGTGCCGACTAAATGTTGGCGCTCGCCTTTTGCAATATCTATGTAAACGGGAAACGGAATTTCTGTTTCTGCTTCAAGAACAGTCGGCACCTCTTCTTGCGCCGTTGCCTCTTGAGACGAATCTTGAGCCCACAGATTTGCAGGCAACATTAGTGCTAAAGAGCTAATGAGTATTATTTTCATGATGCTGTAATGTGTATTTTGCAGGCTTCGACAAATTGTTCGCTACCCACGATGTTGCGCGGGACGATTAGCCCCTGCGTTGGCTCTAGCTTAAGATAAACTCGCTGCTCCGTTACTATTAAATCTTGAAAACTAGTCCATTCTATTTTTGAGGACTGGCCATCACGCTGTATATGAATGCCGCTTTGGTCATAATCGAGTGTATGCGCAGTAAGCATGTCGCCGCTGCCATCCTTTAATATCTTTTGTAAATACTTAATGGTGCGCCGTTTGTGATATTTCGGGAAAAGGACAAACCACGCCAAGCTTAATAATAAAAACGAGATGCCGTATGACATTTCGTCGTATTTGAACATCACCATTAAGCCAAAAATGGCGTAAACCGTGCCGATGGCATAGTGGCTGAAGGTGCGAATGCGGCGCATCTGCGGCACGCGTTGGTGAGTGTCTAAAGTGAACTCAACCCAATCTTCGAAAGTTAAGGTGTAAGTTAAAGACAAATCATCACCTTTCCGAACACGTCACGCTCAGCCACTTTGCGATGCGCAGCCTGAATGTCGTCGATGCTGAATTCACTGTCGATGATCGGCGATAGCTTATTGTCGAATACCAGCTTGGCGACTTGGTGCATCTCGCCAAGACCACCCATGGTGCTGCCTAAAATGCTGAGGGATTTAAAAAAAATCGGTGCGAGATTCAGCTCCATTTGGGCTCCGCTAGTGACTCCGCAAGTAACCAATCTACCTCCTTTTCCTAGAGCCCATACGCCCAATGGCAAGGTGTCTGCGCCGACGTGATCGACAATAATATCTAATCCCTGCTTGGAAGTGAATTGTTTGGCAGCGGCCTGCCAATCGTCGGTACTGTAATTGACGGCTAAGTCGGCACCATTCACTATCCCTTTGGTACATTTGGTATCGCTACCCGCAGTTACCATGACATCTGCGCCATGCAATTTAGCGATCTGGGTGGCCGCGACCGACACGCCCGAGCCCGCTGCGTGAATCAACACTTTGTCACCCGGCTGCACTTTGCAACGTTCGACCAACATGTGCCACGCCGTTAAATAAGTCAGCGGGAACGCAGCCGCCTCGCGCAAAGAGAAATCATCTGGCACGTGAATAATGTTCTCCGCATTAACCACCGCTAACTCGGCATTACCGCCATCACAAGTCTCACCGTAAATGCCATAATCGCGCGCTAAATTGTGGTTTCCGCTAGCGACTTGGAGAGATGGCTGAGAGTTATAGCCAGGAGCAACAGTAACGCGGTCACCCACTTTACAATGAACCACACCATCGCCAATGCTTTCAATCACTCCACTAAAATCGCAGCCAGGAGTAATCGGCAGCGGAAATTTATGTCCTGGTACGCCACGTCGCACCCAAGTATCCAGATGATTCAAAGCCGCGTATTCGACACGAATACGTACCTGCCCTGCTACTGCCACCGGGGCGGTGATATTTTCAATTCGCAGTACATCAAAATCGCCATGCTCATGCACGCGAACAGCTTTCATGGTTTCAGTCATTGCCCTATATTGTAACGGCTTCTAGTCGATATCTCGAAAGTGACCTGCGTTGTATGCCGAAATCATGTACATCAGCGACTCGGCAGCACGCGGCGCCGAGAATGAAATACTGCTAATACGTATATTACGCCAGCGATTTAAGCGATCTAACTCAACCATAATTTGCCAGGGCTCGGTGTAGTCTCCAACCGAAGGATCGCCATCCGATAACACTATCACCTCTTCGATGCCCTGCAAATCGAAGGCGCGCGCAATGCCGCCATACAAATTGGTTCCTCCAGTAAAGCTGTTGTTTGCAACAAAGACCGAAGCATAGGCCTTAGAGTCTGAAGTCACCGCGGTCAATTCCTCGTACATATCACGAATAATCGATTCAAAGAAAACTACATTAAATTTCGCGGACGACGGTAATATCGGCAACATCTTGTCGAACTCCTCTATCACCTTCATAGCCCGCGTCATCCGTCGTAACTCATACATACGCTCAGTCATTGACGATGAGGAATCTAACACGAAGCAAATGTTGTCACTGAAAATTGGGATGCCCATATAAGCGACCGTTTGCAATTCTAAGTCACTGATTTTAGGTGCACGCATTGGCGTCTCAAAGGCTTTGTGCTGTAAGTAAGCCACATGCCAAGAGCGGTAATCGTTACCTATCTTATAACCTGTAATATGCTGCAACATCGCAGCAGCCTCGGTTGTTACCCGACTGCGCCCCTGCCTCAGCAAGTCAATAAGTACCGGGATATGGTCGTCACTTAAATCGCGACGCAGTACTTGAAGAAACTCAAGCGCGACTTCTCCAGACTCGCTGTTCATTCTGCGCATCACTTCGACTTGTGCCGCCGATAAATCAATCTCGGCTAATGCGCGTATCGCAGCTACCCGTTGCCACGGATGAAGCTTGGGCTGAGACAAAAAGGAACGTGCAACATCGCGTCCCCCTTCGAAGTACTTGCTAAGTCCGTAAACAGCTTCAGCGCGCACTGCGGGCAAGCGATGCGTTAAATATTTCTTCATCGGCGCCCGCACTTCTTCTGAACAACGCGCAAGACAGCGCACATATGAGATCAAGGCATCATCGGAATGAATATTGCGCTTCATCGCCGTTAGCGACAGATAATCAACCTTAACATCAAGGTAAGCCAACGCCCTTAAAGCCTCAAGGCGCTCGTTCATTTCGGCTTTGCGATCCGTGAGCAGCAGCAATAATTCGCTCTCCTTGGGCATCGGAAAACTGCGACGTGGAACGGCATGACGCGGCATCAAATTCGCCCAAGTATTACTTGGCGTAGATTGCAGCGCGCACAGGCTGCTCAACAACAGAGAAACTAACATGGATGAACGCGAGCCGAGGGCTCACATAACATATAATAACCGCAATGAAACTTCGGCAGTGGTTATTCAGCAGTCTAATAGGAGCTTCCCTCGCGGGATGGCTGTGCTTGCTCGAATTCTTTATGGTTGGCTACAACCAAGCTGGCCCATTTACGAAGCACGATTTGACGGCGCCCTTATTGCGTAGCTTGTTAGCCGGAGCAGCCCTGGCACTAACCGTTCACCCGTTTCGCGCTTTGTACTGTACACGAACACTGCGCAAGACGTCTGCCTATATGGCGTCGGCGCTGTTTGTGGCTTTTGCATTGGCTATATTCGCCGTCCATTTTCATTTCAATTTACTGACACCTGTTGCTGGTGGCGCCACTTTAATGTGTTATCTCGCACTGCAATATTTATTCAGTCGTGACAACGCCTTCGCCGCCGCTAGTTTCTTTTCGCCATTCTCTCACATCGTCAGCTGCGGACTGCTCTCTATCACCGTTATGTATTGTGCGTTCGACGCGCCTAACGCCAGCAAGCCATCCGCGCCTAATGTGTTGGTTGTCATCATTGATAACGCGCTAAGTGAACATTTTGGATGGGACGAATACCACCGACCGACTAGTCCAAATATCGACAAGTTGTCTAGCGAAGGATTAACTTTAGACGATTGCCAGTTATCAAAAGACTCCATCTCTGTCGCCGATGCTATTAGTTCGTTGGCGGCATCCTTCGACGATGACTACGCAACGATGTTGATCAGCCGTAAGCAATCATTGATTGCCGCCGCTGATTTCGCGACAAGCCGCAATATCACAGCTCCATCACTAGCTGACCGGCTCAGCATTAACGCATTCAACAACAAGCGCCCTATGGGCGATTGGGCCCAACTTGACGCAGCCAAAAGCTTTATTCGTGATTCCATGCTCCTCGGTCAGCCCTTTTTCTTGGCCTACAACCTACAAAGCTGCGAGCAAAGCTCCGATGTCCCTGAAGTTGTCCGCGGGCGTTTCTCTGCTGCTGCTGCATCCGATAGCGATCAACTCATTTCGACGTACGATGAATGTCTTTGGTCTCAAGATCGACTAGTAGCCGAACTGATGAAAATACTCGATGCCAAAGACGTGCGTGAAGACACTTTTGTAGTCATCATCGGTAATCAACTTCCTGCGCATATCGACAACGACAAACGCATCCCGCTAATCATTCGTTACCCTAAATTGGTAGCTGCGGGAAGCCACATCGCGCAACCCACCAACCCGTCATTCTTGACCGATAAAATAGTTCAACTACTCGAACTAGCGCGCCAACAACAAGGCGCCGACAAGGTAAACGCAATTAGCAACGGCGAATGAAATCAGATCGTGACGTTTCCAGGTGAACCCGTTACGAACGCGCCGCATGACCACTTTCAGCATGAGTATGTCTGAACAGTAGAATAAGACCAGAAGTATCAGGGCCGCAGTGATGCTTTCACTAGCGCTAAATTCTGTGGCAACCTCTGCGCCACTGCCTACAGCACCACTCGCAAGAACAAGCCACAGCGCACCGAGAGTGAGGGCGCGTGATGCCAACAACATGAGTGTTGTAGTGCCAAAGTTTCGACCCAGAACAAACCAGATGGTCCACCAATGAAAGAACAGGACGCAAGTCACTACAGCAGGCTGTAGCAATAAGTCGGCCGCAGCAAAGAAAGCGGTGCTATTCATCAGCCTCGCAGCACAATTTGTACAAATATTTCAGAGGGTAAATACCACTGTCGTGACCATCACTAAATAAAATGCGGTAGGCATAGTTGCCAACAGGCTGCATATCCACCAGTGTGATATCGGTCGCGACATCCTCACGTTTGATGATTCGCTTGCCACTTATCTCGCTAACGCAATGTGCGCACGGGCACAAAAAACGCAACTCGGCAATCGCTAGAACAACGCCTGGCTCGTCTTGCCAGCGGAATTCAAGCCCAGCATCTAAGCGCTTAACACCGCTAAGCGTCGCCATCAGAGGATTGGCCATTCTCTTCTTCTTCGCACTTATCGCGATGGTAACGCCAATCTACATTATCGCGCCCCATTTGGCGCAAGTGTTCGGCGGTTTTATATAGACCCAAGGCATTCGCTTTAGACGTGATCGATTTTGTCGTCCTACCAAGGCGCTGCGCTATATCACTGTTTGATGCAGTGCCGTGCATGCGCTTAAGCGTTTCAACATCTTCCGCAGTCCATCGTGGCATACGGGTTCCGGCGCTAGCACTAATAGCTGATGAAGAAAACTTTTTGTCTTTCGCCATGCATAATTCTTGAGCCTTCGCTTCGATTTGCTTTTCGGGCATGCCCAGAATCAATTCTAAGTCGATATTGGTGCGACTGCCGTAAAGCTTCTTGACAGTAGCCAATGATTCGCGCGTCCATGGGCGCTCTTTGACTTCAGCCTCCAAGCTTTGTACTTTGCGCTCGATGTCTGAAACGGGACGCTTGAAAATTCGCGCCCACTGATCAACAGTGCCGACGCTTCCGTAAAGCTTTTTAAGTCGCGCCACATCAACAGCAGACCAAGGGTTGTTGGATTTCTCGGCTGACTCAGGAAACAGCTTAGCCACCATTTTATTAACCGAAGCCAGAGGGCGGCCGATTTTACGAGCGATTTCTGCCAACTTGACGCTGCCGTACATGCGCGTCAAATAACCTATATCAGGCTGTGACCACTGTCCCGACTTAACAGGTTTATCGGTCATGCGTAAGTAATCGTTCAGGGGAGACGGTCATCAGTAAGAGGGTTTTGGCGAATTCCTATATTCCAAGATACAGGGTTATCGCCAACAAATAAATAGATTTTCTACTTACTTTGAGAATCAAGCATTTTCTGCCATACAGCCTGTGTTTCATTACGCAATAATTGGAAGGCCTCTTCGCCCGTTGGCTCGTGCGTCGCGCGCATAGCTAGCTTAAACAAGGGTTTGGAGTCAACTTCGCTCAAATAGGCCTTAATTTCGGGCACTAATGAAGGCGACATCGACAGGCTGTCATATCCGCAGCCGACCAAGAAAAAAGCTCCCTCTGGCTGCCCTGCCATTTCGCCACAAACAGAAACCGGAGTGTTGCTTTTTCGGCAAATCTTTGCGATCGAGCGCAGCACTCTCAAATTAGCAGGATGATAAGGCTGGTAAAGATTTGCGACCCATGGATTGTCACGGTCGACCGCAAACAGATATTGGGCCAAGTCGTTCGTTCCGACCGAAACGAAATCTATCTCTTTCACAATATCAGAGAGCGCCATCGCCGCCGCCGGCACTTCAATCATCACGCCAAAGCGCACGCGATGTGACTTCTCGCCCGCAATTATGTTAAACATTTTCTTGGCTTCACGAATTTCCTCAACGTTAGTCACCATTGGCAACATAATATCGACCTCGCCATATTCACTAGCATTCAGTAAAGCCTGCAGCTGGATAAAGAAAATATCGGGCCAATGCAAGCTAAGTCGCAAGCCGCGCATGCCCAAAGCTGGGTTAGCCTCATCATGTAAATTCAAATAAGACAGCTGCTTATCATTACCGACATCGAGAGTTCGGAATACCACGCGGCGCCCTTCGAATTCTTTGAGTACCTCACGATACGTGTTTTCTTGATGCTCAACACTCGGGAAGCCACCTGCGTCCATGTACATGAACTCGGTACGGAACAAACCCACCCCTGCCACAGTATCCGTATTAAAAAAATTAAAGTCGCGCGGCGATTCGATATTCGCCAAAATAGGCACGCGCATGCCATCGGCCGTCTGGCAGGGATGCGTGGCGTTAGCGGCCAAACGATCTTTAAGCTGCGCACGTTGCAAAGACAATTCCTTCACATCAGCCAGGTGTTGATCGCTAGGATTTAACTCAACCTCGCCAGTGTCACCATTAACAAAACAGTTCTGCCCAGAACGCGCCAAATCATCGAAGCCAGCTATGTTAGTGACAGTGGGGATACCAAAGCTTCGCGCTAAAATCGCCGCATGTGAATACCGTCCGCCGCGAGTGGCGACGATACCAGCAATCTTTTTATGCGGATAACGCGCCACCAAAGTAGGTGTCAATTCGTCGGCCACCAAAATCATCGACGAAATACTATCGCCTTGCGCATGCTCGATGTCTTCGGCGCTCATTTCACGTAAGACCAACACCCATGGGTCAGTAAAGTCAGCTGACATGTCGCGCATGCCCGCCTGATCCATAGCAGCAAATTGTTTGCGCATGAAATCGATATAAGCTTGCACCGCCGATTCTGGAGCGTAAAGGTCATCGAACACCCAGGAACGAATACGGCTTAGCGCATCAGGATCTTCGAGCACAGCTATTTGAGTCAAGTAAATCGCAGCATCCGAGGCACCTACAATTTCAGTTGTCGACTCGCGAATCACTTGCAGTTGCTTAATGGTTGCGCAACGCGCCGTATCAAGCAGCTGCCAGGCCGCCTCGCTCTCGCCAGCGTCGATGTGGCGCAGTGGCACATTCTTCTCAGACGTCAGCGCGATAAACACCTTGCCAATGCCAAAGCCGGCAGCAATCGCGGTGCCTTGGTGCAAGCTAGATTCAGCCATCAATCTCAGTGGGTTGTGGACGCGTCCATGATCCGATTTTTTCGTTCATGGTCGCCACTAAGTCTTCAACATTAACACGTGATTGACTCATGCAATCGCGATCGCGCAAAGTCACGCAGCCATCTTCGGCTGTTTCGCCATCGACGGTAATACAAAACGGTGTACCAATCTCGTCTTGACGACGGTAGCGGCGGCCAATTGATTGATTCTCTTCAATAGCCGTACGAAAATGCGGACGCAGCATCGCTTCGATCTCTGCGGCCTTTTCCGGCATGCCGTCTTTCTTGACTAGCGGGAAGACTGCCACCGTAACAGGGGCAATCTTTGGATGGAAACGTAAAACAACTCGCATGCTCTTCCCTTCGCCCTCTTCGTCGTAAGCGTCAACCAAGAAGGTCATAGCGGTACGGTCACATCCCGCCGCCGGCTCTATAACATAAGGCGTAATGTGCTCGTTATTCTCTTGATCAAACCAAGTAAGGTGCTCGCCACTGGCCTCGCTATGCTTCTTGAGATCGTAGTCGGTCCGGTTTGCCACGCCTTCGAGTTCACTCCAGCCGAACGGGAACAAATACTCGACATCGCAACAAGCATCTGCGTAATGCGCCAATTCGTCTTGCTCGTGCTCGCGCATGCGCAACTTCTCAGCATTCACTCCACAATCGAGGTACCACTGAAAACGCTTTTCTTGCCAGTAAGCGTACCATTCAGGCGCTTCTTCCGGACGACAGAAAAACTCCATCTCCATTTGTTCGAACTCGCGTGTACGGAATACGAAGTTACCCGGTGTGATTTCATTGCGGAACGATTTACCAATCTGCGCAATACCAAACGGTAATTTTTTGCGTGACGAAGTCACCACGTTATTAAAGTTAATGAAGATACCTTGCGCCGTTTCTGGTCGTAAGTACGCGACACTTGAACTATCGCGCATCGCACCTACATTAGTTTCGAACATTAAATTGAACTGACGGACATCGGTCCAGTCGTCGGTGCCTGAAACCGGGCACTTAATTTTGCACTCGACAATCAAATCGCGCAGCGCGGCGTTGTCATTCATCGCCTCCGCCAACTTCGCAGTAAGCGCTTCTTCGTCTTTAGTGCGCCCCTTCTTGCGATATTTCTCTATTTTACCTTCGACTAAGTGGTCGGCACGATAACGTTGTTTCGATGTTTTGTTATCAATAAGTGGGTCAGAGAAACCACCTACGTGGCCCGACGTCACCCAAACTTGAGGTGACTGAATAATCGCCGAATCGATTCCCACCACATCTTGGCGAGCGTAAACCAAAGATTCCCACCACGCATCTTTCACGCGTTTTTTCAACTCGACGCCCAGCGGCCCCCAGTCATAGGTTGAGCCCTGGCCACCGTAAATTTCGGAGGCGGGGAAAACGAAACCTCTCCGCTTACACAGAGAGACAATTTTGTCCATTACAGAAGGTGCGGGCTTAGCCATGAAGGGCATATTCTACCCTCGCGCAGGAAGAATCACCAAGGCACCGTGACGCGGCTTTGGCGGGTGCGCCCAACCGATATTTTTTGAAATCGAAAAGAGCTAAACAGCTTTTTCCCATTCCGCCACTATTTGTGGCACCCA
>CAWWAN010000006.1:0-20693 GCA_963934925.1 uncultured bacterium
CGCAGTGAAGCGACTTCGTCTTCAATAGCGAACTCGATCAGCGCATCGGCGACCTCGTAACTACTCCAATCTTCATTAAGCAACGCAAGCAAAGTTGTAGCGACAGCAGGTTTGCGATACTGTCGGCCGAGCAAACGAATAGCAGCGGCGCGCACATCTTCTTTGTAACGCATGGACAATGCCACTGTATTAGCCATTTGCAATGTAACCGAATTAGAATTCGAACTAAATGCTCCTAAAAATAACTTCTGCCAAATCGATGGGAATTCATCAAAGTGTTCAACCGCAAAACTTTCTGCCTCGGTAGAATCTGCGATACGACTCATCAATAAAGTCGATGCCTGCTGATTGGTCATCAACGGGTGCTGCATGTAAAAACCTTCATCACCATCGAGGCAATCCGAATTCGCCAAGGCGCGTGAAATAGCGACTACCGGTGCGGTAAAATCTGCGTTTTGAGTCTTCAAAAACCACTCGGCGGCCACGGCCTTGCACGTGGCATCGGTCTGCCGCGCGATAACGGGCATCCACTCGGCCTGTTGACGGATATCAGCTGAGTTCACGCGTTGTTGATACAGCTTCAAAAAAGATTGAGGGGTGTGATACTCAGCGGCCTTATTCAACATTGACGCGCGATACATAGCATTACTCACTGACAGTTGCGAACTAAGGTAATCACGAAAACTTCCATCGTCATCTAAACGCGGCAAATAGGTTAACAAGCGCTGCGCCAGCTCGGCATCACGTTCCGCCGCCAAGTCGACCAATGGAATATAGTCGCTAGCAGTCTCACACAAAGAAACTAAATTACGCAAAGCTAAAAAAGCCGTGCGCGTCTGCGTTTGTTCGGCGATAGTTAACAGTAACGCACGGTCGCCCGCTTGCACACAGCACCGCCACTCGCGCAACAAAGAATGCAGCAAACTTGGAGTCGTCTCGGCATCGATCAGCGAACGAAAAACATCGATAGCGAAGTGCCCATCAAACACAATCGCATACTCGGCCAAAGCCGCGCGCACATCGGAATCGACCTCGGCATCTAACACCTGGCCATAAATGAGACGCTCGTTGCCCTCCCACGGCATAGTCAACATCTCGCTGACAGACGGAGCCTGCTGGGCGGCGAAAAGTAGAAAGGCTGCGGTAATCATTCTCAAAGAGTTTAACGGGCTTAAGACGCCTAGGGTTCAAGCTTTATCGCGACTATATTCATGTTATTCTCTAGCGATGGAAGACATCCGCCCGCCCAAACTCGAAGTATATCGAGATAAAGCCGCAACTGCCGCCACCCACGGCAAATACAACTCGAACTTCAGCAAGCAGGGTTTAGGCCTCTTGCTAAAATAAACGTGCACTTTGCGCCACTGCTTAGTGATAAATTAATTTTCCCAGCAATCCCCAGTGACGCTTAATACGACCCCGCTCAGCGATTTCTTCGCACAACACAGCGCAGACTTCCTCGATGTTTACGGCATGCAAATTCCTTTACGCTGCAGTGAAGCTGGCCTTGAATACCAGGCTGCCCGCGAGAAGACCTTAGTTTGTGATGGCGGACATCGCGCTTGGATAGAGGTGCACGGCGCCGACGTGTATGATTTCTTTCAGCGGACACTCTCGAGTGATCTCAACAAGCTAAATGTTGGTGAGCATCAGTTGTCAGCAATGCTCGACGGCAAAGGCCGCTGGATTGCCGAACTCGTTTTATATCGCTTTGCCGACAACGACAATCGCTGGCATGTCGGCGTTGACATCCCAGTTACATGTTGCGACGCATTCTTAGAGAAGATGAACATGCTGCATTTTGGCGAAGACATTAGCTTCGAGAAAGCTGATGTTGCACGCATTAAAATATTCGGAGAACTACCCGTCGTAAAGCACGACGGGCATCTAATCAGCCGCTCAGATGCTGGAGAAAAGTGTCATGAAATAATTGTCAAACCAAGTGCGGCAAATGGCATCATGCAACAACTTGTCGACGATGGCCACTCATTAGGTGGGTGGGTTTCGCAAGATATTATGCGCGTCGAAGGGGGGTTCCCCCTTTGGGGCAGCGACTTTGATGACAACTACACCTTGCCGGGCTGTAACGAATGGCGACGTGCCTCTATCACTAAAGGCTGTTACGCCGGACAAGAAGTTGTTGCGCGCATCAATACTTATGGGCAAGCTCCGCGTCAACTTTGCCAACTCCATTTTGACGGCGAGCCGCAATTCATGCAGGGCGCTTCTTTGTTCGACGCGCAAGATAAAGAAGTTGGCAAGGTCAGCAGCTGGATTTACTCGCCGCAACTCGGCAAGCCAATTTCTTTTGCCTACATTAAGCGTAGCGCGGCACCAACGGGCACCAGCCTACGCGCAACTCTCGAAGGTGCTTCGGCTGAATGTAAAGTAGTGAACCCAGAAAAAGTTTTCGGGTAATTTAATACAGCGATTTAATCTCGCTTGGGCGAAAGTCAGGGAAAAACTCTTGCGGAGATTTAAAGCCAAGGTGATTCTTCAGTACGCTGTGATAAACATTGCGGAAATCAGTAGTCACTGCCAAGTCGCGCCCTTGGTATAAATCTTTCTTCGCAAGGCCTGTCCAATCGCCATGTACCTTTCCACCATTTACCTCGCCGCCAATTACAAACATCGTCGAACCATGGCCGTGGTCTGTACCAACGTTACCGTTCTCGCGAACAGTCCGTCCAAATTCTGTCATTACCATAATCGTGGTGTTATCAAGGTCTTGCCCGAGATCGGCGCAGAAGGCAGATAGGCTTTGTGCAAAATCTGACATGCGTGTCGCCATCTTACCTTCAACCCCACCTTCGCCAGTGTGATCGTCCCAGCCACCGTAGTCGATACCAGCAACCTCAAGCCCTTCGCCGGCCTTCAAGACTTTGGCAATTTGCTGTAAACCTCTAGAGAAACGCGATGAAGAATAAGCGGAGCCAGAAACCGTTTCATTGCTATCGCGCTTTTTCGGCGCCTTGCCAACAATCTCTTGGAAGCGGCGCAAAGTTTCAATCGTCATGCGCCCCGATTCGACAACACCTGCCGAGTCATTTTCACGATCCCGGTTTGCCATTTCTCCTCCTTCAAGCATGCCGCCAGAGTCACCATAAAAGCGTTCGAAGATATCGAGGTTGTCATTGCTCTTTTTATTGGTGGCGTTGCCTGGCACAGCTAAAACAGGGAAGGCCCCGCGCAGCGAACGTGGCAGCAATTCTTGAATCGCCATCGCTCTAAAGGTTGCTGAAGACTCTGTTTTGGTAGATATCAGGTAACGGTTAAGCCAACCTTCGCGCATAGTTCGGTTGCCCGGAGCAGCAAACTCCATCCAATCTTGTGCGTCAAAATGAGAACGCGTTCTGTGCGTTGAGCCCGCGCATATAATCGGCGCAAAACGCTTGTTCTTATAAAGGGATTCGAGCGGCGCCAAAGCGGGATGCAGCGCAAAAGTCGAATCTAGTTTAATTAAACCATCATCTAAATCCATCGCCATCGTTGGTCGGTGCCCCTCGTATGACGAATCTCCGTAAGGCACAATCATGTTCAAGCCATCGGCCGCGCCACGCAAGAAAATACATACGATGGATTTTTGACCCTTAGCGCGAATTATCGTCGGTGCGGCTTCAGCTAATGGCAAGGTGCGGCCAAAGGCAGGCACTTGGCTAACCACAGATGCAGCACCAAGTCCTTGCAAGAAACGACGGCGCGAAGTTGTAAATTTTTTGTTGTCGGTCATGGTATTACTGCTGTTGAAATTCTGGAGAACCTAGTAATAAGCCTGCCAAGGTTGGTGCGGCTTTGTAAAAATCTGGTGGCCTTTTCTTCTCTAGATACTCGGTGGTAATAGTCGTAAGTGCCGCCCGTGTGCGCTGGCCCGCCCCACCAGGAAGTATCATATTGGTTAAATGATGCTGCCATAATCGTGGTGACGCGTCTGTCGGCACTTGATGATAGAAGGCATCACCCACCTTCACTCCTCTAATTTTGCCGCCAACCAAATCGCGCGCAAATTGCCAGCGCAATGCCATAACCCCAGGATCGAGCCAAGCTTCAGCTACATCGTAATAGCCAGTTGGGTCGTCACAGTGGTAAATTGGCTGCCCCATATCTTTGAGATAATTCTCAAGGCCACGCAGTGAAGTTATCTCGGCGGAAGTAATACGCAAAGCGCTGACAATAAATTCGTAAGGTGTCTTGAACTTATTGCGGTAATTCGCGCGCGAATAGAATTCGTCGCTACCGACAATCTCGCGAACCATGGCAACAAAATCGCCATCGGTTTTACGATAAACATTGGCAACACTTTTCACCAACTCCTCGGCAGGAACGTCTGAGACCAAATAGCGCACCATTTTCATTGCGATGAATTCTGAAGTGCCCTTGTGCTTGCCAAGAATATCTAGCAACTGTCGACCTTGGCCGTTATCACCCGTTTCGTCCTCACGGATTCGCTTGCCAAGGACTCTAAAATCTCCTTCGACGTGCATGCTGTTATCAAATTTATATTCGTGGCTGCCTTTACGCCCCCCATCAAAAGTCCATCCTGTTAATACATTAGCAACAGCGACAACATCATCTTGCGAATAATAATTATCGACACCCAGGGTATGTAACTCAAGCAACTCGCGCGCATAGTTTTCATTCAAACCACGCTGAGTAGCCAATGTAACAGCCTCGGCAGCCTGCGTCTCCGAACCAGTTTTACGCTTAGCCCGTCGCTCAATCTCTTTCAGCTCTTGCTTTGAAGGCGGAGACCGCGACAAATGATTATCTAAGTAATTCAACATTGCTGGGTGCGTTGCCGAATCTCTGAGCATCGTCGGGAAATCACGCCATACGTTACCGCGAATCACCTCGCGTTCATAATCGTTAATTTGCGAGTAAATCCGATCTCCTTTAGTGAAGCTGACATTGAAGTGATTGCGCCAAAAATCTACCATTACTTCGCTTGCCTGCCTCTCGGACAATACCGCGCGTAACGCAACTGCTTGCATTAATTCGCCCATTGGTAGTCGTTTCAAACGCTTCGCTGCTTTCTTTTCTTCCTCAGTTGCACCGCGGTCTGCCCTGTTTTGCGCAATAAATTCAGAACAATCCGCAACACTCAAGTCGATTGTTTCAAACTCTGATAAGCGCTCACGCAAATCAGGGTTAGTCGAAGCCTTAACCTGCAGCTGTTCATCGAGCCAAGCAGAGGTACCACTTTTTAGGACTCTCTCAACGTCACCTGGGCGCGGCCCAAATGCCAAGCGTGAAAATAAATGCGCAACTTTTTCTCGCGGCGAGAGCGGCTCAAGTTTGGGGCTAGTGGATGGCTGTTTCATGCAAGTCTTATTCTAAGAAATAAAACCCCGCCAACAACGTCTAGTTTCGCCAAATACCAGCGCCTTTACCATTAATCAACGGGCGCCATTGGTGATCAGCAATCATAGAAAAAGGTCGCAACGGCAAACTTCTTATTTCAACTAGTGGCTCAGTTCGCACATAGCCTACTTTCAGGTCACCGTTGGCGCTAATTTGCCATTTTGCTAACAGAACCACGTAGCTTGATCTCTCGACCCGCCACTCGAGGGTTTGCCACTCGCCATCTTTCGAATAAATAGGCGTCGCAGCGAAAGCCACATTTTCTGACGGGCCGATATAGCGAGTTTCCACTCGCTGGGCATTTGGGTTAAAAACATAACGCAAGGTATAAGCCCCCCATCTACCGTTGTCCCACTGTTGCGCGTTAAGCCCATATTGGGAGTTGCCGTCCATGAGCTTCATGCTTGGCTGAGTGGAACAACTAACGAGCAGCGCCAACAACACAAAAAATCTTACCACTTATAAAAGCCCTCGCCGCTTTTCTTGCCCAGCTTGCCTGCGGCTACCATGTCGCGTAATATCTGCGGCGGCGCAAAGCGGTCGCCAAGCTTTTCACAAAGATATTCGGCGATACCTAAACGTACATCTAGACCGACCAAGTCCGTCAAGCGCAACGGCCCCATCGGATGACGGTAGCCGAGTTCCATTGCTTTATCGATATCGGCAGCGCTGGCAACACCATCTTCGACCATGCGCATAGCTTCGAGGCCAATACACACGCCCAATCGCGACGATGCGAAACCTGGGGCATCTTGCACTACAATAGGCTCTTTGCCTAAGCGCTTACTCAACTCGACTGCCAAATCACAATTTGCAGCGTCCGTTTGTTCGCCAACAACCACTTCAAGTAACGTCATTAATGGCACCGGATTGAAAAAGTGCATGCCCAGAAAACGTTGCGGATGATTCATGCCGGCGGATATTTTAGTAATCGACAATGACGAGGTGTTGCTGGCAATCAAACAATCGGCGGCGACAGCACTTTCGATTTGCGCCATAACTGATTGCTTCAGCTCTAACTTTTCAGGGATCGCCTCAACAACTAATTGCGCACCTTCACAGCTTGCTATCAAATCAGTAGACGTACTTAAACGAGACATCGTCGCTGCAACATCTTCAGGGCTAGCTTTACCTTTCTCTACAGCCTTTGCTAGCATGCGTTTGATATTCTCCAATCCCGTAGCGACGGCATCGTCGTTGATGTCAAACAACACCACCACCATGCCAGCCTGAGCGCAAACTTGTGCGATGCCATTGCCCATAGTGCCCGCGCCCAAAATAACGGCGCGCGAAATGGATTGTGCGTTAGGAGAATCACTCATGCCCTATTTTAAACGCACCGTCTCGCCATGCATTACCTGTGCCTCGCTCAATTCAAAAACGTGGTCACCCTGCGAGTCACTCCATGTCATTTTTGTAACCATCGCCTCGCCATTACTACCGCTGCAGTAAGGCACGCGTACTTTGAATGCGCCGTTGGCGTCGCTGCTTACATGGGCAGACCATTGGCTCGCCACTAACTTTTTGCCATCGTGCATGAATTTAAAATCAACGACGACATCGATTGCAGAGTTTGATTGAGTGACGCCGTGCACATCAGCGCCTGGCACGTACTCCCAGATGCGTCCTACTGAAGTTTTCGACCCTAGTTGCTCGCCAACAACAGTGACCACAGGGGATACATAAACCAGGCGCAAGTACGGAATGCTAGACGCCGGCCCATCAACGCCATCGGCGTCGCCAAAATTAAATACTTGAGCGGCCATCGTTTGAAACCATTTCGCAGATAACTGCAACTCCTTACCAGCAATAATAGTGCGGTACTCTTTTACATCAGCACCCACTCGTTGCGCATGTGAAGCGAGTAAGTCAGGCAACCGCGAGGTAACGACGACATACTGCACTTTGCGCTTAAGCAAAATATCTTCGGCATTTTTATGGCTACTAGCCATAAAAAACTTGGCTGGGTCAACAAAGCTATCGCGACCAATGTATGAGCCAAAGTTCGTGGCAATGCTCGGGCGCTTTGCCACCCACTCAATGGCGTGACCGAAATCCCAAGCGGCTAGAACCGAGCGCGGCTGTGGTTCTTGCTCAGCAATCCATTCAAATAAATCGTGTTCGGCGCCAGTAACTTCATTGTAAGCATTCATGCTTTTGCCCGTGAGCGAATAAGTGATTCCCGCAAATTGACCGAAAAACAAAAACAAAGCCGCGAAGACTATCTTCAATGGCATTTTCATTTTAGTTTTTGCCAACAGCCACGCATAGCCAACCGCAACAATCACGGCCATCGGTGCCGACAAGGCATCAGCAAAGCGGCGCTGCGCGAGGCCTTGCAGCAATAAGGGCGGCAACGCTATTAACCATGGCAATAAAACGGGTGTGGTAAATTTCTTGTCTCGGCATGCCCACCAATAAGCAAATGGCAGCATAAGTGCCGTCCACCCTATCCATTCGAGTAAGCCCGTTGATTGACTGCCGGTATCGCCAATCAGTGGTGCCGACTCAGCTATACCAGCCATGAAAGCGTCCGCTCGCGAAACCCAGGCAAAGCCTTCAAGAATGTGACTCGCCGGCGGGATGTCGAAAGCAAAAATAATTGCAATCACTGCTGCGCCACAAGCCACGGCCAAGCGCATGTATTTACGCGTAGCAACTTGGCTGCCCGACCACCAAATGGGGATGGGCAGCACAACGCCCAAAGACAACCACAACCAATGGAAGTTAGATAAATTAATGACCATCCACGGGTAATCGGCAATCCATGGGGATTGCAAAATGGCGGGCAACAGCACGACCAACGCCGACAAATGAAACAAGCTAACGAATAAGGCTACCTGACGATTGAAATAGTTATACAGCCACCACAAACACAATAATTGGATAGGCACCAAATACATCAGCGCACCTACCCACACGCCAAGCATCAAACCAGCTGCGGCCCCGGCGGTCAATGACGACAACATGCAGGCCCGCAAGCTTGAAAACCCACCGAACTTAGAGGCAAAGGTAAATGCCACCAGTATGAAACAGTTGAGCATCGACACCAAGGCATGATGATCGGCGACGCCCCTGCCGCCGTAGTGAATCGATGCGTAGCTAAAAGCGTGAAGCAACCCGGCCAGCAACGCTGCGCCGCGCCCAGCAATCATCAACGCCGCCAACGCCACTAGCACCGAGGTTAATGCCGAGAACAACCACGGCAGCCGCCCCATCTGCATTTCAAGAGTCGAGGCATCATCGTCAACAAAAACGTCAGCCACTACCGTGTAGTACGGTGGCCACGGAATAATCGCTCCGTCAGGATAATTCAAAAACGCATCTCGCGCGGACGGCATACCATCAACCTTGCGATATTCACTTAAGCGCCGCATGTGGTAAAGGCCATCACTATCTAAACTATGCCAAGTCTCGCTGTTTTGATAGGTGTCGTTAGTCGCCCAAGTCGTAGAGCGTGCCTCGAAAGACAAGAACGCCACCAATAACAAAATGGCAACGGTCGAAAATGGCGCGAGGTTACGAAGCATTCTAGAAGCGCAGCGCGTATACCACCTTGAGTGTTAAGTCGTGCTGCACAGGCACAATCATACGATTTGCTAGCTCTTCCCACCCGCTGTCAGCGACAAAAAACAATTCGCGACCATCTTCGAGTAAATACTTTAATCGCGACTGCACGCCCAAGGTGTCGCTCTGATTGTCGGCTTGAAAGAGAGTGCCCCACGACATTTGCGGGCCAAAAGAGAAATCGAGCGCCAAACTCTGAACCCTGGTAGTAAAATCTCCAGCGGGCAAGTGCCCACGGTTTTCACTATAGGACAATTGAATTTTGGACGACACCGATGGGCGATAAGTCAAATCAGTATTCAGTTTAATGATAGAGCCGTCATAGTACTGTCCGCCAGACAAATAAGTGCCACAAGACCATGTCTCACGCGTCGAAGTGGAATACTTCAGCATGTGTTCCATCCAAGAATAATCCCCTGCCGACATCGTCACGCCATCGGCAACCTCGTAATCACTGTCCGGGCGGTCACGCATGATTTTAGTGTGAAACTTAACACTAGTACCGTCTTGGAATTCTGCGCCAAACAATCCCAAGCGTAAAGTAGAACTAATCAAATCGCCATCGAGATTCGTCCACACTTCTGGGGCTACCATAAAGTCATACTGGCGTACCGCCGAATTATCTGGCAGCGGTTTCCACTGAACCACCGCCTTGTTCATCATTTCACCCGGACGACGGACATAACCCATGCCCGGTGAGAACTCAGATTGTGTCGCAATGTTGGCAAACGAGAACTTCCATTCCGGCTGCGACAAGGAGGCTTGCAGGCCAAAGCCTAAGCCACGTTGCGCACTATCTTCATCCGAACTCTGAACCAAAAAGGTGTTCAATGCTAGACTAGACCCGAACACATCGGCAGATGAAAAATGATAGTCAACACCACCAACTGAGTTGGAGCCCACGCTGCTTGGGTTGCCGTCAGTAAACAGTCCGCCGAGACTCGAGGACTTTGATAAATGATAGGACGGACGCAATACAAATAAATTACCGCTCGGAACACCAAGCTCTAGGTCGTCACCAGAATGAACTGCCAGCACGCCGAGATCGAGAGCACCAATGCGCCCGGCTAATCGCAAGCCATAATCGATGTCAACGGGCTTATCCCCCGACAGACCAATGCTACGACTAAAGAACGGCAACAAGTTTTTACTGCCACGACCGCCCCAAGTGGACTGCTCGCCAAACTCAAACAGATTGCTATCTTGTAAAAAGAAGTCGCGTTTCTCAGGATAGAACGTTGAGAAGCGTGACAAGTCAATTTTACGATCGTCCACTTCTGTCTCGGCGAAATCGGTATTAAAGGTTAGCGAAGCTTTAAACGCTGGTGTAACCGACCAATGAAATTCGCCACCGAAATCGGGAAGCAACTCTTGATCACCATTATGCTGATCTATTCTTTTGGTCTTGAAGTATGGGCGAAACTCGATTTCGCTCCCTTGCCGCATACCGGAAAGACCGCTTACTTCACCAGCTACAGAAACGTTGCCAACAAAGAGTTCGCGACGCGGCGAAGACCAGCGATATTGGCTACGTGACGCCCCCCGGTAACGTTGCAGGTTAATGCCCCAAGCATCGTTGTCACCACTACTTAGAGTGGCAAAAGGGATTGCCATTTCACACACCCACTTATCGTCATGTACTTTTGCAACGCCCTCCCAGAACCCGTTCCAGGGCTTGTTAAAGCGCAATCCATTTTCGCCAATGAGCGCATCGCCGCGCGAGCCTGCCGCCGACATCTGAAAGAAGTAAGCCGACTGTTTATTATTGAAAGTATCGAGCACAAACTCAATACGGTCGTCGTCAGTCAAAAAAGCATCGCGCGACACATTTTGTAAAACCATCGAAGCGACATCTTCTTCAAAACACTCGAAAGCGACGTACAAAAACTCGTCGTCACGCGCTAAATAGCAGACCGTACGCTGCCCAGCAGGGCGGCCCTCGTTAGGCTTAACCTCGGTAAAATCGTCAATCTGGGCAGCGTGCTGCCATGCTAGATCATCGAGAACTCCATCAAGCAAGGGCGCCTGCTGAATTACTGTTATTTGCGCGCGCTTTATCGGCGCCACTGCCGAATTTTGACCCGTGGCACTACCCATAAAGTTTAAAACGCAAATGATGGCCATCGTTACACGAAACATACTGCGGATAGAATAAACTATCCATGCCAATAATGCGTCACTTACATTCCCTCCTTTACTTCATCGGCGTCGGCGCATTAATCGCCGGCCTAATCGACTGCGTTGCTATATCCCTAGGTGGCTCGAGTGGCAATCATTTATTGGCTACAGGTTTCGTGCTACTCGCTGTCGGCAATGGCCTTCGCTTCAACGGCGCGGGCAACACTCCGCCCCGCGCTTCATATATTTTGTTGGGCTTAGCAGGCGCCCTGCCACTTTTCTCCGGCATGGCTCCGCTCAGCGCGTTGTTTGCCACGCTACTTTTTTTACCGCTGCGCGCACTTGGCGCCAATCTTGGCACCGCAATCGAAAGCCATAAGGCCAATAGTAGTTTATTATTATTCTGTGCTCTAATCGGCGCCAACCTCATACCCGGAGTTGCCGTCGGGATACCCGGCTTTATTTGCGTGTGGGCGCTCACTGGCATTCTACAACGCTACTATCCCACTAAAGCTAGAGAAAAATCTAATAGCGACGTCGAATTCCCAGAATTATTGACGCCATTCGTTGGTGGAGTAGCAATCGCAATGATGGCGTTGCTGTTTTTGCCATATGCAACCGTTTTTGATTACGCTACCACTGCCGACAACGCCATCCGCGGTAACACTTTACTGTTGGTGTTTGCCCTTTCATGGTTCACCCTAGCTGCTGGTTTAGCCGACACCCTCTCAAAACTAACGCTGCGCGTCAGCTCTGTTTTACTCGCAGGGTCCGCGGTCTATTCTCTGGGGTTCATCGGACAAATAAGCGCGTCAGAGACTTATAGTCGCTTCTTCCAAGATCAGAGAATATTAGATTTCGCGAATGCCAATTCCCCATTATTGGCTGAAGAAAATGCACTGTATGTGCCATTGATGACGGTGTTATGTTTTGCAATACCCATAGCGCTTATTGCCATATTTTTACGTACTATCATTACCAGCCGCAAACACTTCTCGTCGACCCTATGTGGCATTGCTGCGGCATTCATTATTATTGCAATTGCGCCGCGAGAAATGGCTTTATCTAGCCGCTTGGGACTTACTGTTGGCTCATTTATTACAGTATTTCTACTCAGCTTCAAACCGGTTCGCTCCAGCAAATTTACAGCAGCAACCGTCTCCGTAGCATCCATTGCAGCGTGCTTATTCTTGACGGCCACCCATTGGCAGCCAACCATTCATCTTTCTGCGCGCAGTAACCACACCTGGATGGCGGAAGAAGGAAGTTCGGTCGCACAACTTAGCCATATTGAGCGCCAGCTAAGCACAACATATCAAGATCAAAAGTACTCAACTTCTTTTGATGGACGCGTAGCAACCACTCCGTTGCCGAACAATCACCGTAGCTATCTTCAAAGTGACGCCTTCATTAATACGCTGATTGCAGACAACCACAATCCTATTTTAATTAGCGACCCAGAGCAGCTTATTCATTCAGCGGGTGGGCACTCACTTATTAAACTATATGCCGACGCACAATTTATCGCGCGCCGCTCATTGCTTCGCCACGAACTATTCCGCCAAGCGTCGATGCGACTTGCTGAAGATGGCTTATGCGTGTTACGAGTAGCTGCTGACGAACTAACCCCACACGTCGCCCCGCAAATTGCTCAATCATTTAGCGATGTGTTTAGCTCCAGCAAAGTATTCGTTTACTCGGACACTTTAGAAATCCCTTACCTGATTTTCGTTGGCAGTAATCAAGAAATCACTCTCAGCGAAGCAGCGAAAGCCATCGAGGTCAAGCTGGCCAGTAACACCAATGTCGATGCATGGATGCTGCAAGGACCATGGCGCCCAGTTGATTATTTATTGGCGGCTAACCGCCCTGTGTTAAACCCCAAAGTAAGCAACCACCATCGCGCCTCGGCAGTGCTAACCGATTTGGCCAGCCATCAAGTTGACGGCACGGAATCTCTGTTAGAGTTCTATGCTGCCCATCTGCAATCACAAGAATATTCGGTTCATGATACTTACCTGCAAGACAACCCACTCTCTACTGAGACTACTGATGCAGCTCTTGCAAAATTAATGATAGTCACCAAATTACACCCACATTCCTTGCATCTACAGCAGTTATGGCGCAATGTCGGGCTAGTTTTAGTCGAATCCCGTGAAGTTTCTTGGATTGATACCTACTTCGGCGATCTGTACGAGCAGGGCTGGGACGACGATTTCGTACTCCTATCATTGGCTCACGCCGCTCTCGAGTCCCTTGATTTCGAAGTGGCAAGTTCTTTGTGCAAAACCATTTTAGAGCGTTATCCACAACACCTCGCGGCAGGCGCATTGCTTGAGTTGGCGCAGAAGCAGCAGCAGGTGCCGCGCGATGGGCATGTTGGGCATAACCACTAATTACTCCTTATTTTTCGCTCAACTTCCTTATATTAGGCTATACTTTCAAGCATTGTGGTAGCGTAATTCGCGCTCCTAATCCCTCTTAACAAAATGCGAACATCCCTAGCAATTCTTGCTTTCACTTCTCTTGGTAGCCTCGCGATGGCCCAAGGCCCCGACGAATACGCCATGTACCAAGGTGATTCTACTCTCAACGACTGGGGCATTTGGCGCACCACCGACCTCGACGGCAATGGCGATTTCGCCGCTGGAGACGAGCTTATGTATCTTGGCGTAGACGGTGGCAACATGATTAATTATGTGCAAGACATCAAGTACCGTCAAGAAAACAGCCAACATTTCCTATATGTCATATCTACTAACGATATGGTTTTACGCCTAGAAGACATCAACGGCGATGGCGACACGATCGACGTTGGCGAAATAGTTGAATGGGCTGACACTAGAAACGGTGGACTTTTTAGCAACGCTTCACCTGACGCTCTCGACCACGACCCTGTCACTGGCGGCTTCTACGTTACCGATGACAACTGGTCAAGCGGTACTCAACCAAGCTCAGGTATTCACTACTACGTCGATAGCAACAACGACGGCGACGCAAGGGATGCTGGTGAATTCACTCACTACGTTGATGCGCTTGCTGGCCTAACTATTGGAGGCACTACTGGCCAGGTCACAGTCGACCTTGGTGACTTCGAGGGGATCATGTACGACACCACAAACGGTGTTGTCGTTGGCTTCGCTCAACAAGATTGCATGCTTTACGCATTTCAAGATCTCAACGCCGACGGCGATGCGATGGATGCTGGCGAAGCCTGGAACTTCTGCAACTTAGTTGATGATGTTCCCGGCCTAGAATTAAACGCCGACGTTGCCTCAGGGCTATTGCCTAATGCGGGCTGCGTCTCATCCTCAGGCACTGGCATGTATGCGACTCTAGAAGTTCTAGAATTCGCACCTGGCGCTGGCCCGCTTGGCGAAGACGTTTACTGGATTATGTCCACAGCTGCTACTTCTACTTGCAATGGAGCGGGTGGCCGTTTGTACCGCGGCATCGACTACAACGGTGACCTCGATCTAAACGACGCTGGTGAAGTCGTTCTGTACTACGATGGCGCGAATTCAGCGCAAAGCATGCCTTCATGTTACGGAGGCGCTGCCCACGATGGCGGCTTCTCTATCCGTTCTGGCGGTGGCGAACTTTACTTCTTGAAAGACGCTAATAACAACAATGATGCCATGGACGCCGGAGATGCGACTTACATGAGCTTCGACACGCTTGGCCACTTCGTTGGCGAAATGGACAACATGCCAGCTGGCGCGTTCGCGCCACCTGCTGTGATTAACCCCAACTGGACTATCTTTGGCTCATCCGGAACATCATCAACTGGATCGACACCAACTATCAGCAGCAATGGTCATCCTGTGATTGGGCAGCCCCTGGAGGTCTACCTCGACGGTGGCTTAGCAGGAGGTAATAATCTTTTGTTCATGGGCTTCTCTGACACTGTCTGGAATCGTCCACCGGTATTTAACCTGCCTTACGACATGACGGGCATTGGCGCTCCTGGCAATTCCTTGTTTGTTGCTGGCGACTACCAATTCCAATCAGGCTCCGATGCTGCGGGCCACGCAGTAACCCCACTGAACATTCCTAACAATCCTAACTTCATCGGATGGAATTTGTACTTCCAGTGGTACTGCTCTGACCCTACCGCAAATGCTCGTGGCGCGACCATGTCAAACGCGGCGCACGCTATCATTACTGATTAATTAATAACATAATTAAAGATGAACTGATAACCTTAGAGGGAGCCATAACGGCTCCCTCTTTTTTTACATGTTAGCTACCCTACTTCTTGTTGCATGCGCTCAATCTCTAGATGAGATTGCGTCAACCCTTAAAGCGGCCACCGACAAAACATCATACGAAAACGGGGCTTACAGCGCTGCGCGTTCACTAGCAGATATGCGCACTGACGATGCCGCAAAGTTGCGCATCGAATTGTTCGACACCAAGCATGACACTTATCGCGGTGTTTATTTGCGTGATTGGTTTTACAGCGGCTACCTAAAGTCGACCTCGCATAGTGAAGGCGATTTAATGTTAGCCGCTGCCGCTAATAAAAAATATAGTAGTTGGCATCGCGTTATTTTATTGCGTGGTATCGAGCGCAGTAAAGTAAAAGTATCTGGCAAGATTTTGCTCAGCAAGAATTTCCTTAAAGACGCCGACGTCTGCCGCGCTTGGCAGCAATGCGCAGGGGTCTTGCTTAAAGAGTCGCGCATTGACTTCAGTGACTCGAAGGCCGTCTCCAGTGAAAAGCTAATAGAATTATTTGACAAGGCCGGAGCACCCTTCCACGGCTATACCTACTTAGATTCTTTAACCGATAAGCAACAAGCGAATCTAGTTGATGCGGCACTAAAAGCTAAAGATAGTGGCGATCGCGCAATTGCTATTCGTATTTTGGCGCAGCAAGCACCTGCCAATTTAAACTTGATTGCGATTGCGCAAAGTGCCTTCAACAGCAACGCCGCTGGCCCGCGCACCGCAGTACTTGAGTCCGTAGCGGCTAACGAAATATTCATAGCGGCTCCGCTGCTGATTAAGTTTCTTAAAGACGAGGTTGCGGCATTCCCCGACTTACCCAGCCGCTTCGTTTCTGATATTGGCAACAGCTTAAGGAAGCTAACGGGTATCTCTTTTGGCAACGACCCTGCTATGTGGGAGAAATGGTGGAACGAAGCCGGCGCTGGATGGCTAGCCGAAGCTAAAAAAGGCAGTGCAAAAGGCGGCCAACAAGAGCGCCAACAAGACGAGACGGTTGCGCAATTTTTTGGTATCCCTATCGACAGCAGCAACGTTGCCATCTTAGTGGATGGGTCAGGGTCCATGTCTACTAGTCAACTAAACGGTGAAAGCTGTGCGGAAGCGGCAGCAACTGAGGTTGGGAAGTTTTTAGCGCAATTGCCAAAGAAGGCTTTGTTTACCGTAGCGACCATCGAACAGAAACCGGAGTTCGGTTTCAAAAAAATGGTAGTCAATTCGAAAACAAATCGCAAAAAGGCCTTAGGCTTTTTGGCGAAACGGCCGTATCGCTCGACTTCGGCTTTGTATGACGCACTGGAGCAAGTGGCGCTCGACTCAAGCATTGACACGGTGCTTATCGTTTCCGATGGTGGGTCGTCCGCAGGCAAGCATCAATACCCCGGGCATATTCTGGACGGATTCGAGCGCATGTATTTGCGCACTGGCCTGCGCATTCACTGTGTTCTAGTGACCGACAGTAATAAACATGAGGGCTTCCTGCGCGACCTAGCCGCCGTTTCCGGTGGTAGAATGGCAAAGCCCTGATTAATTTCAACTCTATCCCTCTAAATGCGCGCAACTCTAATTCTTGCTCTACTGGCAGGTTGGTTTTCAATACCAGCCGCTTCAAACCTCGAAGTTTACTTCATCGACACTGGCCAATCTGATGCCACGTTATTGATATCTCCGAGTGGTCAAACCTTTTTGTTTGATGGTGGCAGCAACGGCGACGGCAACGGCTCCGTAGTGCCCCTGCTTAATTCTTTGGGCATCAGTCATTTAGATTACGTGGGTGCAAGCCACTATCACGCTGACCACGTCGGCGGGCTAGATGAAGTCTGGAATAGCGGCATCACTGCTACTATTTGCTTCGACCGCGGCAATAACAATCAGCCGACTACACAATCTTATACCGATTATAAAAGTCGTTACAGCTCAGTGCGACAAACGATTTCACCAGGGCAGGTGATCGACTTAGGTGGCGGCGTGACGCTTACTTGTATCGTTGTAGATGGCAAACTAAGCAACGGTAATACTGTTAACCTCTCTGGTTCATCGCAACTCGAGAACTCATCAAGTGTTGGCTACCGTATCGACTACGGGGACTTTCAAATGTGGATGGGCGGAGACTTAACCGGTGGCGGCAACGGCACTACTAATGTTGAATCTAGTGCGGCGCCATTAGTCGGCGACGTAGATGTTTACCAAGCTAACCATCATGGTTCACGGACGTCGTCCAACTCTACTTGGATTAGCTATTTGAAGCCTGAGTTCACTGTTATCCCCTGCGGTTCTAATAACCCGTATGGCTACCCGAAACAAGAGGTCATCGACAGAATTAATACTGCGACAAGCATGACTCCAGTTTGGTGCCCTACCGATGGCACTGGCGCCGACGGTTACGTCGATGCAGAAGGCACGATTCGCTTAACGACCGACGGCAACACTTACACGGTGCGCGCCGAAGACGACACTAGCTTCACTGCTTATGTCGACGAATATTCTTCCGCGGCGCCAAGCGCTGGTGACGTAGTGGTTGCAGAGTTCATGCACAACCCTGGACAAGCTTCTGACATACTCGGTGAATGGGTAGAGATCGTTGGTGTAGGCAACGACGTCAATATCGACAACCTTGAAATGCGCGACGCTGCTGCCGATAACGTCAAGTTTGGTACTGCGGTGCAACTACAACCCGGAACCGAATTAGTCATAGCTGCCGACGGCTTGCCATTACGCAACGGCGGATTACGTCCACAGTTTGTTTGGCCAGCTGGTCAATTTGCTTTAAGTAGTGCAGATACAGTCTGGCTTGAATATGGTTCAACTGAAATCGACCGTGTTGATTACACTAGCTCTTGGGGTGGCAACGGCATTTCATCTGAGCGCGAAGACTGCATGGCGCCTGGGTCTCTGTCGAACTTCAGTAATGCGACCACTAGCTACGGCAATGGCGATAAAGGTACTCCTGGTGCCGACAACGCAGCCGACACTACTGACTGGAGTGGTGGCGGTGGGACAGATTTGTCCATTCAGCTACTAACTCCGCCTGTGCGTGGTCAAGCCTTTGGAATGAATTGGCTAATGCCAAATGAATACGGCGCGCGCTATCAAGGCTTCATCACTCTTGGCACTAGCCCGGGTCACTACATTAATGGCACGCATATTCCCGCAAACCAAGACATCGCTTATAGCCGCACTTTCTTAATGAACGGTTTCTTCGGGGCAGTGCCAAGCAGCGAAGTTAAAAACGTAAACGTGCTTGTGCCTAACAAAAATTCTTTACGTAACCGGGTGATATACCTTACGTTTTACACCTTCGACGTCGTTGGCTCAGTGCAAGTTCGCAAGGTTAGCGTGCCGCTACCGATGATCATCAGTTAGCAACTGTTGCAGGTGACGAACCACCGAGTTTTTCACCTGCGCAATATCGACAGCGGCACCTAGTTGCTGCTGCATGCTGGTCATTACGTCGGGCTCAAGTCCGCACGGATCAAAGCGACTAAACCATCTTAGGTCGGTATTAACATTTAGCGCAACGCCATGATAAGTAACCCACTTGCGCACTGCCACGCCGATACTCGCGACCTTGTGGTCGTTAACCCAGCAGCCGGTATTGCGCTGGTCGCGCACGCCATCTAAGCCGAAATCGCCAACAACCGCCATCATCGCTTCCTCTAAGGCATGCAGGTAAGCATGTAAATCGCATGCCTTTTCTTTTAGCTGAATTAGCGGGTAAATAACCAATTGCCCTGGCCCGTGATAGGTCACCTTACCGCCGCGCGTGATTTCATGAATCGGAATGCCTACCTGCTCGTATGCCTCGTTAGTGGCGCCGCGGCCGACCGTAAGAACGGAATCAAATTCAGCAAGTATCAGTTGATCGCCTTTTTCGCCGGCGGCAATCGCGTCAACCAACTCGAGCATCATCTCGGTAGTTTTGCCATAGTCCGTGCGCCCCAAGTCAACAATTTCAAGGCGCGGGCTATGGCTAAACTTCATTAGCCAGCTTTACTTTTTCGTGGTCATCGCGTGCGGCGACATACCGTGCACATCTTCACATGCTTCCATGAATGCTTCTGAGAGCGTTGGGTGAGGATGAATAGTTAAAGCTATGTCTTCTGCAGTTAAACCCGTTTCAATCGCCAGCGAACCTTCGGTGATCATGTCGGTTACGTTTGGCCCAACCATGTGCACACCAATAATGGTGTCGTCTTTAGCATCGGTAATCACTTTCACGAAACCGTCGGTGGCATGCATGGACATTGCGCGACCGTTAGCGGCAAAGTTAAAGCGGCCCACTTTGTAATCAAGCCCTTTCTCTTTGCACTCGGCTTCTGTCATGCCCGTTCCGGCGATTTCAGGATCGGTGAAGATAACCCACGGCACCACTTTATAGTCGTAAGCGATACCAGGTTGACGGCAAATTGCACCCGCAGCAGTCAAACCCTGGGCAGAACCTTTATGTGCCAACATGGGCCCGGTTGTAATATCGCCAACGGCATAAACGTGCGGGGTTTTAGTCTGGCATTGCGCATCAACGCTGATGAACCCGCGCTTATCGGTTTTCACCCCAACGGTTTCGAGGCCAATATTCGCCGTAACAGGGCGGCGTCCTACTGTAAGTAGAATGACATCTGCCTCGAACGTTTGCTCTTTGCCATTGACGTCGACTAGCACCTCTACGCCATCACCTTTTGTCTTGTAAGATTTCGCGCCTGACTTTAGGTGTATTTTAATGCCGGCCTTCTTCGCTTTGCGTTGCACTACTTTTACTAAGTCAATATCGTTGCCGGTCAGGAGTTGGTCCATGAATTCTATAATGGTCACTTCAGTGCCAACCTGTGCGTAGAACATGCCGAGTTCCATTCCGATAACGCCGCCGCCAATGACCAAAAGTTTCTTTGGTAATGTTTTCGGAGCGAGAGCCTCGGTACTTGACCAAACTTTATCTGAGAAGTCAAATCCCGGAATCGGTATGGGCTCGGAGCCGCTCGCAATAATAATGTCGGTGCATGAAACTTCGACCGTACCGTTGACCGTTTCGGCGGTGACTTTGTTCGCTGAAACAATCGTGCCCTTGCCCGTTATCAATTCGATGTTGCGGTTATTAAACAAGCCGCCGACGCCGCCAGTGAGACGCTTAACAATGGTGTCTTTCCAGGCGATCAGCTTACTAAGATCTAACTTCGGGGTTTCAACAGTGAAGCCCATGTCGGCCGCATTCTTAGTGGATTCCATGAAGTGCCCCGCCGAGATCAAAGCCTTGGACGGGATACAGCCTACGTTAAGGCAAGTGCCTCCGATGCTATCTTGCTCTATGCAAACTACTTTCTTACCAAGGTCGGCTAAGCGGATGGCGGCTACGTAGCCTGCGGGGCCAGAACCGAGAACAACTACATCTGTTTTAATTTGTGACATGTCTATTCCTTAAAGAATGG